>CAYNXE010000035.1:0-14499 GCA_964400995.1 uncultured Odoribacter sp. | reverse complement strand
TAAAAACCTATTCCGTATCTTTGTCCGGACGATAATTTCAGAAAACATCAGCAGACAAACACTATGATTTCAGTAGACGGACTTACCGTAGAATTCGGTGACAGAGCCTTGTTCAAGGACATTTCCTTTCAGATCAATGAAAAAGACCGGATTGCCCTGATGGGCAAAAACGGGGCGGGCAAATCCACCCTGCTCAAAATCCTGGCAGGAGAACGCAAGCCCACCCGGGGCAACGTCACCGCTCCCAAAGACACCGTTATCGCCTACCTGCCCCAGCACCTGATGACGGAAGACGGGCGGACGGTCTACGAAGAGGCGGCACAGGCTTTCGCCCACCTCTTTGAAATGGAACACAAAATCGAGGAACTGAACCGGCAACTCACGGAACGGACGGACTACGAATCTCCGGAATACTACAAGCTGATAGAAGAAGTTTCCGCCCTCAGCGAGAAATTTTACAGCATCGACCTGACACACTTCGAGGCGGATGTGGAAAAAACCTTGCTCGGCCTGGGATTCAAACGGGAAGACTTGCGCCGCCCCACCAGCGATTTCAGCGGAGGGTGGCGGATGCGCATCGAACTGGCGAAAATGCTGCTTAAAAACCCGGATGTCCTGCTGCTGGACGAACCGACAAACCACCTGGACATCGATTCCATCCAATGGCTCGAAGACTTCCTGGTCAACAACGGCAAAGCCGTCGTCGTCATTTCGCACGACAAGACATTTATCGACAACATCACCACCCGGACCATCGAGGTGACTATGGGAAGGATTTACGACTACAAGGTCAATTACTCCAAATACCTGGAACTCCGGAAAGAAAGACGCATCCAGCAACAAAAAGCCTTCGACGAACAGCAGAAAATGATTGCCGAAACCAAAGAATTCATCGAACGGTTCAAGGGCACCTACTCCAAAACCCTCCAAGTGCAGTCGCGGGTAAAGATGCTGGAAAAACTGGAACTGCTGGAAGTGGACGAAGAAGACACCTCCGCCCTTCGGCTCAAATTTCCGCCTGCACCCCGTTCCGGCAACTACCCGGTCATCGCCGACGACCTGTCCAAGCATTACGGCTCGCACGAAGTGTTCAACCACGCCGGATTCACCATCCAACGGGGAGAAAAAGTGGCATTCGTCGGCAGGAACGGCGAAGGAAAGTCCACGCTGGTCAAATGCTTGACCGGGGAAATCACGGACTATTCCGGCAAACTGACCTTGGGGCATAACGTGCAAATCGGTTATTTCGCCCAAAACGCCGCCTCGCTGATGGACGAGGAACTGACCGTATTCCAAACCGTCGATGAAGTTACGCCCCTGGAATTGAAAAGCAATACCAAAAACCTGCTGGGAGCCTTTATGTTCAGCGGGGACGACATCGACAAAAAAGTAAAAGTGCTTTCGGGCGGAGAAAGAACCCGGCTTGCCTTGATAAAACTCTTGCTGCAACCCGTCAACTTGCTGATTCTTGACGAGCCCACCAACCACCTGGACCTGAAAACCAAAGACGTGCTGAAAAACGCCTTGAGCGATTTCGACGGCACGATTATCGTGGTTTCGCACGACCGGGACTTCCTGAACGGATTGGTGAGCAAAGTTTATGAATTCGGCAACAAAAAGGTGACCGAACACCTGGAAGACATCAACGGCTTCCTGCGCAAGAAAAAACTGGAAAACCTGAAAGAAATAGAACGCAACAAACGATAAAAACACCCGAAAAACGGCACCTTCGACAAAAAAAGCCGTATATCCGACAAGTTCAATCGACAAACCCGTTAAAACCGTTATCGTATGAAAAAAATCATCACGATTTGTGTCGCAGGAATATGCTCCGTCCTCTCCGCCAACGCGCAATTGGGCAAGCAAATGTCCAAATACCTTGACAAAGACGGCATCTCCGTCACCCGGCTGGACAAAAGCCTTTACGGATTCTATCAACGGGAAAACCTGCGTCCGGAGACCCTGGAAATGCTGCAACAACTGGACGAGATAAACCTGCTGCACTTGGACCCGAACGATTGTCCCGCGGATCTAAGCGACCACCTGACCGCTCATTTCCGGAACCTCCTTGACCGTCCGAACAAATACCGGCTGGTGCAAAGCCGGCAAAACGGCTCGGAGAAACAATGGATATACATCCGAAATAAAAACGAGAAAATCACCGACCTGGTGGTGTGGAACCAGACACCCCAAGGAATGGACCTGATCGAATTGCGGGGCGACGTCCAGCCCGGACGAGTTGCCCTGCTGGAAAAAGCCTTGAACCTGCCGGGACTTTGCGCCCTGGCATCCCTGTCTCCCGGCACGCCCGACGACAGACAAACGGCAGAAAAAGACCCCTTCCGTCCGACAGAAAGGAACGGACAGGAATTCGACGACGAATGGCCAGACGGTTTCAACAGCCTATTCAGCCGCTTTTTCACTCCCGGCTTCCGGAACGACAGCACGGCATTCCCCCGCAATCCCTTCGCTCAAATGGACCGGATGATGGATATGTTCGGAAACTTCCCCTTCTCCGATATGACCCTTCCGGATTTCTTCGGAGAAAACGGCACCAGCAGAAGCAGTTCAGTGCAAATCATAGAGGAAAACGGGAAAACAAAACTGAACATCGATTCCGAAAACACGAACCTCGTCTACATCATCGACGGACAGGAAGCCACGCAAGACAGCGTCCAAATGCCCGAAAGGATAAGGGACGTCCGTTTGATTCCCTCCCGGCAGGACGACGCCAAGACCTATTTATTCATCACCTCGCAGGAAAAACTCGGCGATTTCGTCAGCTTCACGAACGGCGAACTGACATTCAGATACAACCAGCAGGTATTCAAATACAACCTGGACAAACTCAACGCACCGGTTTTAATCATTGACGGCCGACCGTCTTCCGTATTCAACATTGAACCGTCCGACATCCTGCAAATCCGTCCGCTCAGCCAGACGGAAAAAGAAGCGGGCTTCCACCCCGATGCCGAAGTCATCATCAACACCCGGCAGGAATTTTAAGCCCCTATCCTCGACAGAAATCGGCACTATCTTCGCCGGAGAAACGTATGCAACCATACGCAAGGGAATAACAATGCAATATTGTCATCCATTATTGGATGAAATTCTGCATCGGAAAACAACCCCAAGAGGCTCTATCGTCCGAGCGGTTCGGTCATAAAAAAGGGCTGAACCGTGGCATCCACAGAACAGCCCTCCTGTCAGGTCTGTTTTCAGTATCTTGAAAATCAGAAATTCAAAACCTTCACCCAGCCGAATTTGTCGGGTTCATCTCCATACTGGATAGCCCGCAGGCGGTTGTACAACTTCGTGCACCACTCTCCCGGCACGCCCGGTTGTCCGAATTGAATGCTCTTATTATTCTCAACATCGTCAATCTGTCCGATGGGACTAATCACTGCCGCGGTACCGCAAGCTCCTGCCTCCTCAAAAGTCTCCAGTTCCTCCACCGGAATGTGGCGGCGTTCCACCTTCAAGCCCATATCCTCTGCCAAAACCATCAGACTGGCATTGGTAATGGACGGCAGAATCGTATGGGAAAACGGCGTAATATAGGTATTGTTCTTGATACCGAAGAAATTCGCCGGTCCGCATTCGTCGATATACTTCTTCTCCTTTGAATCCAAGAAAATGGCAGTGGAATAACCTTTCTCGTGTGCAACCACGCCGGAACGCATACCCGCAGCATAATTGCCACCCACCTTGATGTGACCCGTACCATTGGGAGCCGCACGGTCATAACGACGTTCCAGCATCACCTTTGTCGGCTTGAAACCGGCTTTGAAATACGGTCCCACCGGGGCAACGAATACCACAAACATATATTCCTTGGCAGGAGCCACACCCATCTGCGCGCCCACGCCAATCAGCAAGGGACGAATATAAAGGCTGGCACCCGATTCGTAAGGCGGAACATACCCTTCGTTCAGCTCAATCGCCTTGACCACTGCCTCCGTGAACAACTCCACGGAAGGAGCCTGCATCATGACATACTCCGCAGAACTCTGCATACGCTTTGCATTCTCCTCGCAACGGAAAAGACGAATCTTCCCGTCCTTCCCCCGGAAAGCCTTCATACCCTCAAAAGCCTCCTGCCCGTAATGCAGGCAGGTGGATGCCATATGAATATTCAACATCTCGGAATCGCTCACCTCCGGTGCGCTCCATTTTCCGTCCTTATAATAACAGCGAACGTTGTAGTCAGCCTTTGAATAGCCAAAAGACAATTGACTCCAATCCAAATTTTTCAT
This sequence comes from uncultured Odoribacter sp., assembly GCA_964400995.1. Taxonomy (GTDB): domain Bacteria; phylum Bacteroidota; class Bacteroidia; order Bacteroidales; family Marinifilaceae; genus Odoribacter. The sequence goes on along the minus strand of CAYNXE010000035.1, from coordinate 10,243 downwards.
AACAGTCTACTTTAATTTCAGAACCAATATTATTTTATAATCGTCATTTCATTTATCAAATTCTTCGCACCCGCAAACTTGTCCACAATCCACAGCATATAACGGGTGTCCAGATTGATACACCTTTGCAGATTCTCCTCAAAATCGATATCGCCCGACATGGCTTCCGAATTGCCGTCAAAGGCGGTCCCGATAAGGTGACCTTCCGCATTGATGACACCCGAACCGCTGTTTCCGCCAGTAATGTCATTATCGGTAATGAAGTTGACATTCAGGTTTTCCCCTCCGTAAGGTGCGAAATCCTTTTGAGCATACAACTCTTTCAGCCGTGCAGGCACCTCAAACTCTCCTCCCTGGGGACCTTCCTTCGCAATGACCCCTGCCAAGGTAGTATAATAATCATAAAACACGGCATCACGAGGTTTATAGCTACCCACTTTTCCGTAAGTCAGGCGAATCGTGGAATTCGCATTGGGCGCCCATGCCTTCTCCGGCTGCATCTCCATAAGTCCCCGGACGAAAAGCCGATCTCCCCGGACAATTTTCTCCTGCATATCCTCCGAAGCCTCCGACAATTTCATCCACAATCCGAAATAAGACTGTCCGGCACGATAAGCCAAATCCTTCTCCAACTTCTTGACATTCGGATTCTCTATGAAATCGTTAAAAGCCGCCTCGTACATGAATACGGACGTTTTCTTCAAATCGGCGGCAAACTTTTCATAATCCCCTTTATACTTCTTGTTGATGAAATCGATAATCTCCGGATGCAGTTCCGAAGCCACGTTGTCATTGTACATCTTGAACAGCACTGCATACAACTCGGCATCCAAATCCGCATTGAAATCCTTGAAAAATCCGCTTGCCATACTCCGCAACGCCTCCTTTATCTCCGCCTTCTTCCCGTTATCGGTCTCATTGCAAAGCCTGTCAATCATTCTGCCCGCACGATAAGCGAACACATGAGACTCCGGTCCCCGGACAGCCTCGTGCAGATAAACGGTAGCCGCGGCATTCTCCTTCATATCGGCATAGGCCTGCCGTATCGTGGACAGCACATCCCCGTAAACAGCCTTCCGTCCGGCATCCGCATTCACCCACTCCGTAAACTGCCGTTCAATGTCCTGCTTGTTCTCCATGGTCTTCAACTGCTTGAGCGCCTTGTTCTGCTCGAAAGAATATTTCCAATAGTTGGCACAGCTCGCATACTTCGAAGCGTATTGAATCCGAACCTTCGGGTCTTTTTGCATGCCTTTGCGCATCACCGCCAGTTTCTCCGTCCGCACTTTGTAACGGATATCATTGGTGATATCCATGGTATTCTCCAATCCATAGCTGGTGGTGAAACGATCCGTCGAACCCGGGAAACCCATAATCATGGCAAAATCACCGTCCTTCACGCCCTGGGCGGATACCGGCAAATGATGCTTCGGCTTCAACGGCACATTCTCCTTGGCATATTCCGCGGGACTTCCGTCCGGAGCCGTATAAATCCGGAACATGGAAAAGTCGGCGGTATGGCGCGGCCACATCCAGTTGTCCGTATCCCCTCCGAACTTACCCATGCTCTGGGGAGGAGCTCCCACCAGACGCACATCCTTGTAAATCATATACAGGAACAAAAAGAACTGGTTGCCCTCAAACATCGACTGCACCTGACCGCTGAGCTTATTGTCCTTGGTGGCTTCCTTCACGATGACAGCGGAAACACTGTCGATGACACGGCTCCGCTCGGCATTGCTCATCTCATCGTTCAATTCGGCATTGACCCGTTCCGTCACATCCTCCATGCGCTCCAGAATAGAAGCCGTAATGCCCGGATTGGCAAGCTCGTCCTTCATCTCATAAGCCCAAAATCCGTCCCGCAGATAATTGCGTTCAACGGACGAATGAGATTGTATCGCACTGAAACCGCAATGGTGATTCGTCAACAAAAGACCCTGCGGCGAAATCAGCTCCCCGGAACAAAAATGACGGAAAGGCGAACCGGCATTTCCCAGACCGACAATCGCATCCTTTATGCCCGGTTTGTTCACATCATAAATGTCCTCCGCCGTCAAACGGAATCCCATTTGCTGCATCTTTTCTATGTTCTACTCCTTCAACTTGGAAAGCAGCCACATACCCTCGTCTGCCCGGGCTGCCAAATCTGCCGACAGAGCTACTGCAATCATGAATAACTTTTTCATTTACGTATCTACAATTTGTTTTTAAATTCATTTACCACACCCTAAACTTATACATTTCAAGAAAAAGGACAAATTCCTTTACTTATTATAAGTTTTCCAGCAAGATAATGGCAAATATATAATTAAATCCGGTCATTATCGGATTTTTACTTTATTTTAACAAGAAGCGAAAAAATACCGTTCGGGAAATCCACGGCAATCCGCCGTCCGCAACGCATGAAATCCAATGAAAAACAATATCTTTGCACTCGGATAAAGCATAACCCATGAACGAAAACAAACAAAACATCAGGGAAGCATCCCTGCAAGACATAACGGATTTCCTGACCCGTCACGGCGAAAAGGCTTTCCGGGCGAAACAAATCTGGCAATGGCTCTGGCAAAGAGGCGTCAACGACTTCAACGACATGAGCAACCTGTCAAAAGGAACGCGCGAACTGCTGGAAAACGCATACTATTTCGACAAGCTCACCCCCTGCCAGGTGCAGACCGCATCGGACGGCACCGTCAAAACAAGCTGGCAGCTCCACGACGGCGCCGTCATTGAAAGCGTCCTGATTCCCGGCAACCAGAAATTCACCGTGTGCGTCTCCTCGCAGGCGGGATGCAAGCTGGGCTGCAAATTCTGCGCCACCGGGACACTGGGCTTCAAACGCGACCTCACCGCCGGTGAAATATTCGAACAAGTGGTCGCCGCCAAAAAGGCAGCCCACGACCAGGACGCCATATTGTCCAACATCGTATTCATGGGCATGGGCGAACCCCTCCTGAACTACGACAACATGTCAAGGGCCATCGAACGCCTCACCGCCGACGACGGACTGGGCATGTCCCCCTACCGGATTACCGTCTCCACGGCAGGCATACCGGACAAAATCAAACAACTGGCGGACGACGGCGTCCGGTTCAACCTGGCGGTCTCCCTGCACTCCGCCAAGGATTTCACCCGAAGCGCATTGATGCCGGTGAACAAAACCTACTCATTGAAAGACATCGCCGAAAGCCTCCGGTACTTCGTGGAAAAAACAGGCACGCGCCCCACCTTTGAATACCTCTTGCTTAAAAACATCAACGACTCGCTGGACGATGCCAAGGCACTGGCAGCCTACTGCCGCCAATTCCCGATAAAAATCAACCTCATCGAATACAACGAAGTGGAAGGCTCCGGATTCAGCCACAGCCCCGACAAAAACCGGGACGAATTCATCCACTTTTTAGAAAAATGCAACATGATTGTCCACGTCCGCCGCAGCAAAGGCAAAGACATCGACGCGGCTTGCGGACAGCTGGCAGGGAAAATGGCAACTCCCGAAGCGAAAGCCTGAAACGTATAAAACGACTTTTTAGTTAAAATAAATTTAAACCACTTTTGAAATTATTTTATAAAGTTTTTTATCTTTGTAAGATTAAAAAGTGGTTATATGCTTTCTGAAAACAAAACTTCATTGCCCGGGCTGAAAGAAAAGCGCTATCAACAAAAAAAGAACATCATCGGCGACCTCTACCGGATGGGGGAATTGTCTAAGCCGGAAATTTGCCGGCTGACCAACATGACCACCCCGACCATCAGCAGAATCATCGATGAACTGATAGCAGAAGGCTGGGTCATCGACCAGGGGCAAGGAGTATCCATCGGCGGGAAACGCCCCCACATATTCTCCCTAAATCCCGATGCCGCCTACATCATGGGCGTTGACATCGGACGGGAGCACCTGAAAATCGCCATATTCAACCTGCGGAAAGAAATCATCGGCAGCATCCAGACCTTCCCTTCCCTGTTGGAAGCCCACGAGGACAACGCCACCATCATTCGGGACTTGAAAATGAAAATAGAAAAAAGCCTGATTGATTTGAAAATTCCAAGGTCCAAAATCAAGGTGGCTGGCTTCTCCCTCCCGGGATTGCTGGACAGCGAGGGAAACTCTTTCACCTACCTGACTTTTGAAGATACGAACATCCGTACCATACTGGAAGACATGCTCCAGATACCCGTGTTCATAGACAACGACTCCACCATCATGGCCATGGCGGAACACACGTTCGGTGCCGCACAAGGAGCCGCCCACGCCCTATGCGTCAACATCAACGAATGTATCGGTCTCGGCATGATCTTGAACTCCAGACCCTACAACGGCTACAAAGGCATGGCAGGCGAATTCGGACACATCCGGATTTCGGGTCCCGAAACACTATGCTATTGCGGAAAAGCCGGATGCCTGGAAACCATCGCTTCCGGCAGGGCAATCGTCAAGGCGGCACAAACCGCCATCCGCGAAGGGAAAGCCACCGCGCTGACAAACGAACAACTCACATTCTCGGACGTCATACAAGCCGCCAAGCAAGACGACATCTTCGCCATAGAACTGCTGCAAAAGGCAGGCGAGAAAATCGGCGAAGCCCTGGCAAACCTGATACACCTCTTCAATCCCGAACTCATCGTCATCGGAGGGGAAATCACCGGTGCCGATGAAATCATCAGCTCCTCGGTAAGACAGGCGCTCGACAAATACACCATCACACGACTGAAAAACCAATGCGAAATAAAAATCAGCACGTTGACCGACCATTCCTGCATCCTGGGAACCCTCAGCCTGGTCATGGAACACCTGTACTATGACACGGAAAGCAGTTTCTCATTGTACTGATCGACGAGCTGTTTGATTAAAATGATTTATAAATAATATGAATGCAAAAAAGATTTATCCCTGGATTGTTGTCGGACTGCTGTGGGGAGTAGCCCTGCTCAACTACATGGACCGGCAGATGCTGTCGACCATGAAAGACGCGATGCAAATGGACATCGCCGAACTGCAGACGGCAGCGAATTTCGGACGGTTAATGGCCATATTCCTCTGGATTTACGGATTCATGAGCCCCGTTGCCGGACTGGTCGCTGACAGAATCAACCGGAAATGGCTGATTGTGGGTAGCCTGTTCGTCTGGTCCGCCGTCACCTTCGGCATGGGCTACGCCACGACTTTCGACCAGATCTATTGGTTGCGCGCACTGATGGGCGTCAGCGAGGCACTGTACATCCCCGCCGGACTTTCCCTGATTGCCGACTGGCACCAGGACAAATCCCGGTCGCTGGCTATCGGCATACACATGACCGGACTGTACACCGGACAAGCCATCGGCGGATTCGGCGCAACCGTTGCCGCCGCCTACTCCTGGCACACCACCTTCCACTGGTTCGGCATCATCGGCATCGCCTATGCCGCAATCCTGATTTTTTTCCTGCACGAAAACAAAGAACACATCGCCGTCCAAAAGACAGATGTCCCCGCCGAACGCTCTTCCGTGCTGAAAAGCCTGTCGCTGCTCTTCAGCAACATCGCCTTCTGGGTCATCCTGTTCTACTTCGCCGCTCCGAGCCTGCCGGGCTGGGCGACCAAGAACTGGCTCCCCACGCTGTTCTCTGAAAACCTGGGCATGGACATGGCAAAAGCCGGTCCGATGTCCACCATCACAATCGCCATATCCTCGTTCATCGGCGTCATTGCCGGAGGAATCCTTTCCGACAAATGGGTACAAAAAAACATCCGCGGAAGGGTGTACACCGGAGCCATCGGACTTGCCATGACCATCCCCGCCCTGATGCTGCTGGGATTCGGACATAGCATCGTAGGCGTAGTGGGTGCCGGCCTGCTGTTCGGTATCGGCTACGGAATCTTCGATGCCAACAACATGCCCATCCTGTGCCAGTTTGTCCCTGTAAAACAAAGGGCTACGGCATACGGTATCATGAACATGACCGGCGTGTTCGCCGGAGCCGCAGTGACCAGCCTGCTGGGAAAATGGACGGACGGCGGTAACCTGGGACTCGGATTCGCCTGGCTGAGCGCGGTAGTCCTTGTCGCAGTTGCCCTGCAACTTTATTTCCTCCGTCCCAAAACAGACAATATGCAATCTTAAAACTTACACACCATGATTATATCTACACTAAAAAACAGTCATCGGATTGAATCACTTCATCCCCTGTTCGGAAAACTGTTCGAATACGTCAAGCAACACGACCTGCTGCACCAGGAAACCGGTAAAATCGTCCTCGATGGTGACAACCTGTTCATCAACAACGTGGCTGCCGAAGGCGTCCCCGAGGACAAACAAGTCCTGGAGATTCACCGGGATTACATCGACGTACACATCTTGCTGGAAGGCAGTGAAACCATCGGCTGGAAAGCGCTGGAAGACCTGAAAGAAGAAAAACAGCCCTATGCCAAAGACGGCGATTGCGCCCTGTACACGGACAAACCGACAACTTTCGTAAAAATGCAACCCGGAGAATTTATCATCGTATTCCCGGAAGACCCGCATGCCCCGCTGATTGGCAACGGAAAAATACGGAAACTGATTGCAAAAATTAAAGTTTAATTCTTTCCACCATGGAAAACGACAAAAACATAGACCTGACCGCCTCGTGCTACGGAGAAGTCGAACCTTTCTCCTACGACCTGGCGATTCTTCCCTGGGGTGCCACCGAACCGCACAACCAGCATCTGCCCTACCTGACGGACTGCATCCTGTCGCATGACATTGCCGTGGATGCCGCCCGGCAGGCACTGGAAACCCAACGGGTCAGGTGCATGGTGCTGCCGCCCGTATTCATGGGGTCGCAAAACCCCGGACAACGAGAACTGGCGTTCTGCATCCATGCCCGGTACGAAACCCAAAAAGCCATCCTCACCGACATCGTCGCCTCGCTGCATCACCAAGGGATGCGGAAACTGGTGATTATCAACGGCCACGGAGGCAACAACTTCAAAAACATGATTCGCGACCTGGCAGTCGATTATCCGGACTTCCTGATCGCCACGACCGAATGGTTCACCATCGTTCCGCCCAACGGATTCTTTGAAGAAAAAGACGACCATGCCGGCGAACTGGAAACCTCGGTCATGCTGCACTACCATCCGGAACGGGTGAACATGGCACTGGCAGGCGAAGGCAAAGGCCGACCATTCGCCCTGTCCTCGCTGAACGAAAAAATAGCCTGGACACCTCGCAACTGGCAAAAGGTAACCACCGACACCGGCATCGGCAACCCCCGGAAAGCGACACCCGAAAAAGGAGAACGCTACGCCAGGGCGGTGACGGAAAAACTGTGCCAGCTCCTTGCAGAACTGGCCGATGCCTCGGATATTTATGACAATCAAATATAAACTAACACTTATAAATCAATTGACATGATTACGAAAAATTACATCGCCAAAGGCGAAGGCGCTGACAGGTTCGAAAAAGTACCCGTACAGATTTACGAAAAACCGGCAGAAGCGGTAAAAGCCATTGCCCGGGAAATCGCGGAACTCATTCGGGCAAAAGCCGCACGGAACGAACAGTGCGTATTGGGACTTGCCACCGGCTCCTCTCCGATCAAACTCTACCAGGAACTGGTCAGAATGCACAAAGAAGAGGGTTTGTCCTTCAAGAATGTCATGACATTCAACCTCGACGAATACCTGCCCATGGCAAAAGAATCCGTGCATAGCTACCACTATTTCATGCACCACCACCTGTTCGACCACATCGACATCGACCCGAAAAACATCCATATTCCGGACGGCACGCTGAAAAGCGATGAAATCGAAAACTTCTGCCAAGAATACGAAAAAGCCATCGATGCGGCAGGAGGCATCGACATCCAGATTCTGGGCATCGGCCGTACCGGTCACATCGGATTCAACGAACCGGGATCTACCCTGAATTCCAAAACCCGCATGGTGTACCTGAACGAACTGACCATGAAAGACGCTTCCGGCGACTTCGGCGGAATGGACAAAGTGCCGACCCGCGCAATCACGATGGGTGTAGGCACAATCATGAAAGCCCGGAAAGTCATCCTGATGGCATGGGGCGAAAACAAAGCTCCGATTATCCGCGCCACCGTCGAAGGCAGCATTTCCGACGCCGTTCCCGCCACATTCCTGCAAGTTCACTCAAACGCCCAATTTGTCATCGACGAAAGTGCGGCGGAAGAACTGACCCGTGCCAATCTGCCCTGGCTGGTTAGCAAAGTGGAATGGAACGACAAACTGATTCGGAAAGCCGTCATCTGGTTGTGCCAGAAAGTAAACAAACCGATTCTGAAAGTCGAAGACAAAGACTACATGAACAACGGCATGAGCGACCTGATCAATACGTTCGGCTCGGCAAACAAAGTAAACATCCAGGTATTCAACGACCTGCAACACACCATCACCGGCTGGCCCGGCGGTAAACCCAATGCCGACGACTCCACCCGTCCGGAAAGAGCCACTCCCTACCCCAAACGTGTCCTGATTTTCAGTCCGCACCCGGATGACGACGTCATCTCCATGGGCGGAACGTTTGCCCGTCTGGTGGAACAAGGCCACGAAGTGCACGTCGCTTACGAAACCTCGGGAAGCATCGCCGTGCTGGACGACTACCTATACCAGCAAATGGACATCGCCTGCTCGTTCACGAAACTCTCCGGCGGCGACCTCGCCTCCATGGAAAAGGCTTTTGAACAGGTAAAGAAGGACATCGCCTCCAAAAACGAAAAGGAACCGGAATCCTCCAATCTGCTGAAATACAAAGCAGCACTGCGCCGGGCAGAAGCCCGCGGTGCCGACCGTTACCTCGGCGTACCGGAAGAAAGGGTGCATTTCCTGAACCTGCCGTTCTATGAAACCGGAACCGTCAAGAAAAACCCGCTGGGACAAGCCGACGTGGACATCATCGTGAAATTGCTGCGTGAAGTGAAACCTCATCAGATCTATGCGGCAGGCGACCTCGCCGACCCGCACGGCACCCACGGAGTATGCCTGGACGCCATTCTTCGCGCTTACAACGTCGTGGACGGCGACGACTGGTTCAAGGAATGCAACACCTGGTGGTATCGCGGAGCCTGGATGGAATGGGAAATCGAAAAAGTAGATATGGCAGTGCCCATCAGTCCGGCGGAACTGTCTATCAAACGGAAAGCCATCTACAAGCACGGTTCCCAGAACAACGGTCCCGCTTTCCCGGGAGACGACCCGCGGGAATTCTGGCAGAGAGCGGAAGACCGGAACCGGAACACCGCCGACATCTACAACCGTTTGGGGATGGCAGAATACGAAGCCATCGAGGTATTCGCCAAATATGTCCACCAACACGGAGATACGCTGAAATAAGATTCAGTTTATAAAGTTTATAAAGTTCAATAACAGTATGAAAAAGAAAACGACCTTGTTAGTCATGGCAGCCGGCATGGGTTCCCGGTTTGGAAGTCTGAAACAGATTACCCCGCTGGGTCCCCACCAGAAAGCCCTGCTCCACTATACCGTGTACGATGCCGTCCACGCCGGATTTGACAAAATCGTGTTTGTCATCCGGGAGAGCTTCGCACAAGAGTTCAAAGATTTCGTCGGAAAATATGCCGAAAACTTAGTGGAAACCGTTTACTGCTACCAGAGCATGGACAAACTGCCGGGAGGCATGCCCCCCATCGAGCGGGAAAAACCCTGGGGTACCGCCCACGCCATCTGGTCGGCAAAAGACGCCATCCACGAACCTTTCGCCGTACTGAATGCCGATGACTTCTACGGCAGCGACGCTTTCGTAAAAGCCCATGACTTTTTGGCAGAAAAAGCCAGCGACCAAGAATTCGGACTGGTCGGCTATCGCCTTGCCGCCACCTTGTCCGAGAACGGTACGGTTTCCCGGGGTATCTGCGAATCGGATGCCAGCGGACACCTGACCTCCGTGACGGAATGCACCAAAATCGGCATTGCCGCAAACGGCGTCATCAAAGACGAGGACTCCGGCAAAATCCTGGCTCCCGACGACCTGGTGTCCATGAATTTCTGGGCATTCACCCCCAAGGTGTTCGAAGAAATCGAAAGACAATTCATCGAATTCTACCCGGCAAACAAAGACAACCTGAAATCGGAATTCTACATCCCGAAAGTAGTGGACAAGATGATTAAAGACAAGAAAGCCAACGTCAACGTACTGAAAACAGATGCCCAATGGTTCGGCGTGACCTACAAAGAGGACACCCCCGGCGTAAATGCGGCACTGGCAGCTTTCGACAAAGAAGGCAAGTACCT
>CAYNXE010000034.1:6268-14615 GCA_964400995.1 uncultured Odoribacter sp. | reverse complement strand
GGTGAAAAAAACAACTACCAATTTTCAGCCCGTGCGGTCATCGACCGTTATAAAAACCACGACATGCCCCTGGGCTGGATTCTGCCCAACGACGGATACGGTGCCGGATACGGACAAACCGAGACATTGGACGGCAACATACAGAATCTGAAAGAACTGGGCGACTACGCCCGCCGGAACGGTGTGGAAATCGGTCTGTGGACCCAGTCGGACCTGCACCCGAAACCCGAGGTCAGCGCCTTGTTGCAGCGGGACATCGTCAAGGAGGTCAGGTGTTCGCGTACTGAAAACCGATGTCGCCTGGGTCGGTGCAGGTTATTCGTTCGGTCTGAACGGAGTTGCCGACGTGGGACAGATCATGCCCTATTACGGCAACGACAGCCGGCCTTTCATCATCTCCCTGGACGGCTGGGCGGGCACCCAGCGCTACGCCGGAATATGGTCCGGCGACCAGACCGGAGGCGTTTGGGAATACATCCGTTTTCACATTCCCACCTATATCGGTTCGGGATTATCCGGACAGCCCAATATCACTTCCGATATGGATGGCATCTTCGGCGGCAAGAACCCGGTTGTCAATACCCGCGACTTTCAGTGGAAAGCCTTCACGCCCATGCAATTGAACATGGACGGCTGGGGTGCCAACGAGAAATATCCGCATGCTTTGGGAGAACCGGCGACTTCTATCAACCGCTGGTACCTGAAACTCAAATCCGAGCTGATGCCCTACACTTACAGCATCGCCAAGGAAGCCGTAAACGGTATGCCCATGATTCGCGCCATGTTCCTGGAATACCCGAACGAATACACCTGGGGCAAAGCCACGCAATACCAGTTCCTGTACGGACCTTTCTTCCTGGTTGCCCCGATTTATCAGGCAACGCAAGCAGACGAAAAAGGCAATGACCTCCGAAACGGCATCTATTTGCCCGAAGGCAACTGGATTGATTATTTCACAGGCGACAAGTATGCCGGCAACCGCATTCTGAACCATTTTTCCGCACCCTTGTGGAAATTACCCGTACTGGTCAAGGGCGGAGCAATCATTCCGTTGACCCGCCCCAACAACAACGTATTGGAAATCAACAAGGACATCCGCATTTACGAGCTTTATCCCGAGGGGTATAGTTCGTTTACGGAATACGATGACGACGGAACGACCCAGGCATACCTTGCCGGAAAAGGGACAAGCACGTTGATTGAATCGAAAGTCGATGCCAAAAACAAAGTCACCGTCACCATCCACCCGACCCAAGGCGACTTCAACGGCTTCGTGAAAGACAAGGCCACGGAATTGCGGGTCAACGTCACCGCACCTCCCAGGAAGGTAAACGCCCAAATCGGAAAGGAAAAGATCAAACTGATACAGGCAAAGAACCCGGAAGAATTTCACAACGGACAGAACGTATTTTTCTATGACGCAGCGCCGAACCTGAACCGATTCGCGACACCGGGCAGCGACTTCGCCAAAGAAGTGATAACCAAAAACCCACAGTTGTTGGTCAAAGTGGCAACTTCGGACATCACCGCCGCACCGACCATCGTTACGATCGAAGGATTCATATTCGAACCCGCCGACCGCAACCTCAACCATTCCGGCAACCTGACCGCACCCCAAGCATTGATTGCCGAAGAAAACACGGAGGCATATACCTTGAAGCCGACCTGGAAACGCATCGACAATGCCGATTTTTACGAAATCGCATTCAACGACATGGTTTACACCACGATTCAAGACACCGGATTGCTGTTTGAAAACTTAAAGGCGGAAACTCCCTATGCGTTCAAAATCCGTTCCGTAAACAAAGACGGTTATTCGGACTGGGCGGAGTTCAACGCAACCACCAAATCGAATCCGCTTGAATTCGCCTTGCAGGAAATCATCGGCGAAACGACAGCAGAGAACCAGGGAGGACAACGCATCCAGAAATTGTTCGACTACGACGAGAAGAATACCTGGCACACGAAATACGGTGTGAACGCCGTGCCTTTCACGCTGACCATGGACTTGAGAACCATCAACGAACTGGACAAATTCCATTACCTGCCCCGCACGGACGCAGGCAACGGCACAATCCTGAAAGGTTCCGTATTTTACAGCATGGACAAGGAAAACTGGACCGAAGCAGGCGCCTTTGAATGGACAAGAGACGGTGAAACCAAGATATTCGAGTTCACCAATCATCCGACCGCCCGTTACCTCCGGATAGACATCACCTCGGCAGTGGGCGGATACGGCTCCGGCAGGGAATTGTACGTATTCAAGGTGCCCGGAACGGAAAGCTATCGTCCCGGCGACATCAACAATGACCGCCTGATTGACATGAACGACTTCACATCTTATATGAACTACACCGGATTGCGCCAGGGAGACGCCGATTTTGAAGGCTATGTCAGCAACGGCGACATCAACCGCAACGGCCTGATTGACGCCTATGACATTTCTGTCGTAGCCACGCAACTCAGAGGCGGTGCCCAAAAAACAAAAGACGACCAGGCGACCGGAACGCTCAAACTGAGTACAGCAAAACAGAACTACAACCAAGGCGAATGGATTGAAGTCCGGGTAAAGGGCACCAACCTCCATGCCGTCAATGCCCTGAGTTTCGCACTTCCTTACAACCAACAGGATTATGAATTTGTAGGGACGGAATTGCTGAACATGAAGGAAATGGAAAACCTGACCAACGACCGTCTGCACACCAGCGGCAACAAGGCGTTGTACCCGACCTTTGTCAATGTGGGCGACAAAGCCACTTTGGAAGGAAATGCAGACCTGTTCATCTTAAAGTTCAAGGCTAAACGCAATCTCAAATTCAATTTGAAGATACAAGACGGCATACTGGTAGACAAGAACCTGCACACCCATAAGTTCTGATACCACCTACCCCAAACAACCTTGAAGCCCCCAAAAGTCGAATGAACTTTTGGGGGCTTCACTATATCGTCATAAAATCCGGAATCCGGCCATCTTTCAAAGCCTACAAATATCCTTTGATATCCTGCAATTCAACCAGTTTGTTGACAATGGCATAAATGGTCAAACCCGCCGGACTGTGAATCTGCAATTTTCGGGCAATGTTGCGCCTATGGGTAATCACGGTATGGGCAGACAAGAAAAGGGCATCCGCAATCTCCTTGTTGGTCATGCCTTTCACGACACCGGTGACAATCTCCTTCTCGCGGGCGCTCAACACATCCTGTCCCCCCTCATCCTCCCCGCCCTCGGATACGTCCAGCAATTTGTTCAATTTCTCTTTCAGCGTTTCAGGAGCATCGTACAAAGAAAAACTGTCGTCGTAATTCTTCAACAAGGCGGAATCCCCGACGGAACAAAGCAAGGCAACACATTTCATATTCGATTCCTCCGCCGATTCCTTCAATTTGCGAATATCAAAAAAGGCAGGAAAAGCGGGATTTATAATTAAAACATCCGGCTTGTGGAGACGTATGCAATCCGTCAAGGTCTCTGGAGAAATCACCTCTATCGGCAAGACCCTCAACCCCTGGATGCGCTTCAATACCAAAGCCAAACCGCTCCGGATAATCGCCGAGGTCTCCGCTATCGCTATTTTTAAAGTCTCATCCTCTTGCATCGTGTTGCATTTTATTTTCAAATTCCATGATTAATGGAACAAACATATAATCCTCCACCCGGCAATGGGAACACAAATCCTTTTCACAGGAATAAATATCGAACAAAACGCTGTTCAACAGATTGTTATTGGCATTTGCCGGATAATATTTCACGATGATGTTTTTCAACTCGGTCAGCTTCACTTCAATCTGATTGTGCCGTTCCGCAAAAACCTTGATGTTGTACCCGTCCTGAGTCTTCTTTTCCCGCAACAGCTTGTCGACATACTCGAAAACAACCCGGTTCTCATACTCCATGTGCGCCCTCACCTCATGCACATATTCATCAAAAAATTTCAATATCAGAAAAGCCACGTCGTTCAGCGAACAGTCGATAGCGGCAATCAGCTTGCGACGAATGGCAGGCAGATTGAAATCCAGGAAATAAGAGTGTGCCTGGCGCAAATAACTGATCAATGCGTCTATGGAAACCTGCTGGTAATGTTCATCGGAAACGCCACATTCGTCATCCATAAAATTTACTACCGCCAGAAAAGTTCCGGTATGCACCCCTTGCTGCTCGCACACTTGTTCCACGGTTTTGTCCCCGAACCCCAGCGACAGGCCGAATCGGCTCATAACCAGCAATAGATTGTAATTCCCGCAAATCAAATCCCCCATTTTATCCGTTGCCGAATACTTCATATCTTTATTCATTCTAAATAAATTTGGATTGCGAATTAAATACTATTTTTTGTATTTTGCAAGCCCCGTCTTCAGGTATTCTACACCTTTCCGATTGTTAAATAAACTTTCCTCATTTCTTTTATTTGGCAAGGCTTCGACTTTTTGCTATTTTTGTGGGTAAATAAAAGAAAAAGCATGAAAATCAGACAATTCATATCTCTATTTTTACCTATCATTCTGTTCTCCTGTGCCGAAGACATTCCAGCGCCCCAGGTATTGAAAATCTCCGAACAGAATCTGCATTTCTCCGGCAACGGAGGTGCCTGGATGCTGACCATCAATTCCAACACGACCTGGAAAATAGAGGGCTTGACAGACTGGTGCTATACGGACAAAACAGACGGATACAACACCGAAAACCTGGTTGTCAACGTTGAGGCCAACCCGACCGGCAATTCCCGTTCCGCCAACCTCCGGATAACCAGCGACCGCACGACCGTTCAGGTCAGCGTGGAACAAGACACGATTTCCGGTTCACTCCACTATGAACTGCCGGTTATCTTCCACATCATATACGGCGACAGCGAGGATACCCTGCAAAATGTAAAAAGGGAAATCATCACCGACATCATCGGGAAATGCAACGCCTTGTATCAGAATTCAAACGGAAGCATAGATATGAACCTGCACCTGACGGCCGCCACACACGACCCGGAAGGGAAAGAACTGGCGGAACCGGGCATTCACCGAATACAACGCACCAACTCCGCCTATAAAAACTCGGAATCCTTTCTGAAAGAGACCAACACCATAGACGGAGACCTGTTGTGGAATCCCAACCAATACGTCAATGTATTTGTGTTCACTTTCGTGGAATCCAATGTAGCAGGACGCACCACCCTGCCTCACACGCCTCGCCAGAACAGTCTGCCGGGACTCATCGCCAACAACACTTTTTACACGAAAATCCCGAACTTCCCCTGGGGCATCACGCTGAACAACAAATACATCTACGAACCGGACAATTACCAGACCATGGCACATGAACTGGGACATTACCTGGGACTGCTGCACGTATTCATCGGCGAAAACAACACGACCGACTATTGCGATGACACTTATGCCTATGACCGGGCGGAATACGAGGCTTACCTGAGAGACAATCCGAACCTCTCCATACAGGAGAAGTACCAGCGTAAAAGCACGGAAGGCATCTCGTTCACGTCCTACAACATCATGGACTACTATTATTCCTACCTCAACCAGTTTACCGCCGACCAGTTCCTGCGGGTACGCCACGTCCTCGAACACAGTCCGCTGATTCCCGGACCGAAAGACATCACAGTCACCCGCAGTCTCGCCGAAGAGACGGAAACCCCGGCAGTCGTCAGCATAGAATGAGCATTCGACCATGATCAATATCCTGAATAAAATAAAGTCCCTATACCCCATTTCGGAGGAAACCATACAAGAACTACGGGCAAACGTAACGCCCTGCCATTTCCCCAAAAAACACCTGTTGATCAAAGAAGGGAGCTTTTGCAAGGCGGCTTATTTTATAGAAAAAGGCCTGACCCACTCTTTCTGGCTGGTAGACGGTGAAAAAGTCACCACCTCATTTTCCAGCGAAGGCGATATCGTGTTCAGCATGGACGAACTCTATTACAACCGCCCCAGCGAAGAATTTGTGGAAACCCTCGAAGACACGGAAGCGTTCCGCATCTCCCTTGCCGATTTAAAGCGCCTGTTCCAAACCAACCTCGAAATGGCAAACTGGGGCAGAATCATTCACCAAAACGAATACAGGCGTCTACACCGTTCCCATAAAGCCACCTTGACCTTATCGGCAAAAGAGCGCTACGAAGAATTCCAGCAACGGCATCCGCAAATATGCCAGCGGGCAAGCTTGGGGCGTATCGCCTCCTATTTGGGGATAACCCTGCCCACGCTCAGCCGGCTCCGGGGACAAAAATGATTTTTTGCCTTAGGACAATTTTTAGGGTCCTGCATTTACCTACCTTTACATCGCTTTAAACAAAAACACAATCATTAAATATCATTGGTATGATGACGAAAAATATCCCTGCCACCGATGCAGGCACGAAACCCCATTACAATATCCTGGACGGATTGCGGGGAGTAGCGGCATTTATGGTGCTGATTTATCACGTTTTTGAAGGTTTTGCCACCAGTCCTGTCGATCAACGATGCAACCACGGCTATCTGGCGGTGCATTTCTTTTTCATCCTCTCCGGCTTTGTCATCGGTTATGCCTACGAAGACCGGTGGACGAAAATGAGCATCGGGGAATTTTTCAAACGCCGGCTCATCCGACTGCATCCCATGGTCGTTATCGGAGTCGCATTGGGGGTCATCGCGTTTTTCATCCAGGGTGGAGTGCAGTGGGACGGAACACCGATACCCGCCTCCTCGGTCATGCTCGCTATGCTCTGCACGCTTTTTATGATACCTGCCGTTCCCGGTACGCGGGTTGAAATTCGGGGCAACGGAGAATTGTTTCCCTTGAACGGTCCTTACTGGTCCTTATTCGTCGAATACATCGGAAACATCGCCTACGCCTTATTCCTCCATCGCCTGTCCAATCGGGCATTGGCAGCTTTCATCGCACTGACCGGAGCAGGAATTGCCTGGTACGCCATAGGAAACGGTTCAGGATATGGTCATTTGGGCGTCGGTTGGACAATGGGCGACCATTACCTTGCCGCCGGACTGCTGTGCATGGCTTTCTGCTTCTCCATCGGTTTGTTTATGGCACGTACCTTCAAGCCGGTTGCCATCCGGGGGGCTTTCTGGCTTTGCAGTCTGGGCATCATCATCCTGGTATCTGTTCCGCACGTGGGTACTGTTGAAAACGCCTGGATGAACGGCATCTACGACACGCTGTGCGTACTCGTGTTCTTTCCGCTGCTGGTCTGGTTAGGAGCCTCCGGAAAAACCACCGACAAGAAATCCACCGCCATTTGTAAATTCTGCGGAGAGGTTTCCTATCCCGTATATGTCATCCATTATCCCTCCATGTACCTGTTTTACGCCTGGGTATGGAACAACGGCCTCACTTTCGGAGAAACCTGGTACGTCGGTTTGGGACTCATCGCAGGCAATATCCTGCTGGCCTACTTCTTCCTGAAAATATACGACGAACCCGTCAGAAGATGGCTAAGTAAGAAGTTTTTAACTAAAAAGCCGGAAACTACTTGACTTCGTTTTTCCGCTTCCTCCAAAGTTGCCAACTGTTGATGATGTTCTGCCACAGTACGTAGGAAGCCGGTGCAATGGAAGACAAGGGATTCAGATAGACTTGTGCCATCCAGATAGCCAGAATGGTATTCTTCTGCCCCAGCCCTTGTCCTCCAGACACCGCATCGCCATAATGCCGACCGATATACCGACCAGTCGCAAACTGAAGGACACAGATGATTAAAGCCAAAGCCGCCATCCACCACTCCCGGCTCAAGTCTTGAGAACCCTGATGAACAATAAAATAAACCGTCTTCCCGGTCACGATTGTCAGTCCCAAAGCCCAGAGGTAAAAGGACAAAATCTGTAATTTTCTCAATTGTCGATGAACTCCTGGCAACACTTTGGACAGCAACAAAGCCGATGCACAAGGGAAAACCAACAACGGCATCACCTGCTTGCAAATGCCCCATACGGACTCCACAAAAGTCAGCTCGACACGTTCCCCGAGCAACGTGAAAATCAGCGGAGAAAGCAATGCCACAACCGTACTGCTAATCAACGTATAAGCGGCAAGGCAGGCGACACTTCCTCCCAGCATCCCCGTAATCACCGCAGCCGCCGTAGCCGTAGGTGCCAACACGCAAATCAGACAGCCTTCTGCGACAACCGGATCGAACCAAACCACAATCCCGTACACCAACAGACACCCAACTATCTGGAAGCCCAACAACCACCAATGCAAATGACTGAATCGCAGGTCATCAAAAGACAATCGGCAGTAGGTGATAAACAACATACTAAAAATCAAATAAGGCGTCAAAAAAGACAAGCCCTGGAAGAAATCATAAAAGAAAGCTCCCGTCAACATCGCCAACGGAAGCAT
>CAYNXE010000034.1:0-6168 GCA_964400995.1 uncultured Odoribacter sp. | reverse complement strand
ATCTTGGCGGAAATCTCTTCATCCGTAAAAGGCGCATATATCTCCTTCACATAGTTCACCACCTGCTCCTTCGGCAAATCAACCTGTGCCTTGCTTTTGGCATACACCTCGTCGATAATCCGCTCCATCCCCCGTTCCTTCAGCAAAGCGACAGCCGCATGAAAAGCGATGAACTCGCTCATCCTGGACATATCGATTCCGTAGCAATCCGGATAACGGATTTGAGGCGAAGAAGAAACAATCACAATGCGTTTGGGCTTCTGGCGACAAAGAATCTTGATGATGCTCTGGCGCAAAGTCGTTCCCCTCACGATGCTGTCGTCAATGACCACAATGGAATCCACTCCCTCCCGGACAGTACCGTAAGTCGTATCGTAAACATGAGCGGCAAGATCGTTTCGGCTGTTTCCCTCCGCGATAAACGTCCGCAACTTGATATCCTTTATGGCCAGTTTCTCCGTCCGAATCTGCCGACTCAGGATTTCCCGAATCTGTTCGCACGTCAGACTGTCCTTTCGCTCGCAAATCAACTCGCTTTTCCGTTTATCCAGCCATTCCTCCAGTCCCTGCATCATCCCGTAATAGGCAATTTCCGCCGTATTGGGTATGAAAGAGAATATGGAATGCTCCACATCATAGTCCACGCTCTTCAAAATGGCATCCGTCAGCAAACGCCCCAGTTCCTTGCGCTCCCGATAAATGTCGCAATCGCTTCCCCGGGAAAAATAAATCCGTTCAAACGAACAGGGCGTAGCCTGCTCCACCGGATGAATCTGGCTCAATGCCATTTTGCCGTTTCGCTTCACGACAATGCTCTGCCCGGGCAAAAGCTCTTTCACGTCTTCCACGCCAAGGTCGAACACCGTTTGAATCACCGGACGTTCGGAAGCCACCACCACTATTTCCTCGCTGGCGTAATAAAAAGCGGGGCGAATCCCGTGCGGGTCGCGAAAAGCAAACATATCACCGCTCCCCGTCAAACCCGTGATCACATATCCGCCATCCCACAATGCCGATGCCTCCCGCAAAATACGCTCTATGTCAATGTTGTCCTCAATGGCATCATTGATTGCCTGACCGTTCAAACCTTCCTCCTTGAATTTCCGGTACAAACGTTCCACTTCGTAATCCAGCAAATAACCGAGCTGCTCGAGAATAATGAAAGTATCGGCATTGTGCCGCGGATGCTGTCCCCGCTCCACAATATCGTTCATAATCTCGTCCACGTTGGTCAGGTTGAAATTGCCTGCCAGCGACAGGTTCCTGCTCCGCCAGTTATTGCGACGCAAAAAAGGATGCAGATAAGACACGCCGGAACGACCGGTCGTGCTATACCGCAAATGCCCCATATACATCTCTCCGACAAAAGGCCACTGCTCTTCCATTGCCTGTGGCTCCCGGCTTCGGAAATCATCGATAGCACGATGCACCGCCGCAAAAATATCCTGTATTGCTCCCGTTCCTTCCGCCCTTTCCCGGAAAATATACTCCTCGCCCGGTCGGGCATTCAACTTGACCGTCGCCATTCCTGCCCCCTCCTGTCCGCGATTGTGCTGCTTCTCCATCAGCAAATAGAGCTTACTCAATCCCCAAAGGGCATCCCCGTATTTCTTCCGGTAATAATCCAACGGCTTCAACAGCCTCACCACGGCAATCCCACACTCATGCTTTATTGCGTCACTCATAAACGATTCTCAAAATGTACTTTCCGGCAAAAATAAATATTTTACAAATACATTGTCACTGCTCCCCCCTCATAAAATATCAACAATAAATCCTATCTTTGCAAACAAGGGATGCAAAAATGCGTCGCCATACGACAACAAAACACCAATCACATGAAAAAAATCCTGCTCCTCCTCGCATACCTCTGGCTATTGTCAGACCATCTCTCCGGTCAGGTCATCGACACTGTTTACATTCACAGTTCCTCGATGAACAAAGACATCCCCAATCTGGTCATCCTGCCTGCCGGGTATCGGCAACATACAGAACTGAACTATCCGGTGGTCTATCTATTGCACGGTCACGGCAACCGTTTTTCTTCCTGGATTGAACGCATACGACCCGACTTGGACCAACTCGCCTCCCAATTGGATATGATTATGGTCTGTCCGGACGGAAGCAACAGCTGGTATTGGGATAGTCCCGTCAATCCGGCTTACCGGTATGAAACCTATGTCAGCCAAGAACTCATCAACCACATAGACAGCCACTATCGCACCATAAAATCACGGGAAGGCAGGGCAATCACGGGTTACAGCATGGGAGGACACGGTGGATTATGGTTAGGCTTCCGGCATCCCGACCTGTTCGGTGCCTGCGGCTCGATGAGCGGCGGAGTGGACATACGCCCCTTTCCGGACAATTGGGATATGAAAAAAGCATTAGGCAGCTATGCGCAACATTCGCAAAGGTGGGATGAACATACGGTCATCAACCAACTCCCCGTCAGCCGGGAATTCGGTCCGCTCGCCATTATCATAGACTGCGGCACGGAAGATTTTTTCTACAAGGTAAATGAGGCGTTGCACGAGAAACTGTTATACTATCGCATTCCCCACGACTACATCACTCGTCCGGGAGGCCATACTCAACCCTATTGGAACAACGCCATTGAATATCAGCTTTTATTTTTCAAGAAAACATTGCAAGCCCCGCACAAATAAGAGACGGACTATTTATGCAGTCCGCATTCCTTGTGCGCAGGGTCTTCCCACCACCAGCGTCCCGAACGGATGTCCTCTCCGGGTTTGACCGCCCGGGTACACGGCTGACACCCGATACTCGGAAATCCCTGGTCATGCAATTTATTGTAAGGCACTCCGTGATGACGGATATACTCCCATACCTGCTGTTCCGTCCAGTCAATCAACGGATTCAATTTCAACAGCCGATTGTTTTCATCCCATTCCACCAACCGGGAATCGGTACGGGTGACGGACTGTTCATGACGCAAGCCGCAAATCCATACCTCCAAGCCTTCAAACGCCCGTTTTAACGGCTCCAACTTACGGATGTGACAGCACAACCGCCTTTTCTCGATGCTTTCGTAAAAAAGATTCACCCCATGTTCTGCCACCATCTCCTCCACCTGCCGATAATCCGGAAAAAACAACTGGATTTTGATGCCGTAAGTCATATTGGTTCGCTCTATCAAACTGTAAGTCTCCGGAAACAAACGTCCCGTATCCAACGTGAAAATACGGGTCTCCGGCAAAATACGGCAAATCATCGCCGTCAACACCTGGTCCTCGATGCTCAGGCTGGAAGCCAAAGCGATATGCCCCCGGTAGGCCTCCAGGAAATACCCCAACACCTCTTCCGGCTCTTTTCCGGCAAAACGTTCGTTCAATTGCTCCGCAACAGCTTTCATCGCAACACTTTTGTCAACTAAACACTCCTTGCAAATACTTCTGGGTCAACTCCTGCTGAGGATTCTTGAAAATCTGCTCCGCCGGACCGGCCTCGATGATTTCGCCCATATACATAAAAATCACGTAGTCGGCAATCCGCAAAGCCTGCCGCAACGTATGGGTCACCAATACAATGGCGTATTCTTCCTTTAATTTCAGGAACAAGTCCTCGATTGTCCGGCTGGAAATCGGGTCCAGGGCGGAAGTGGCTTCATCGGCCAGGATAAACTGGGGTTCCACCGCCAAACCGCGCGCCAGGCACAACCGCTGCTGCTGACCGATAGACATCCTGCCTGCCGGAGAATGCAAACGGTCTTTGACCTCTTCCCACAAACCGACCGCCTGCAAATAATGACGCACCACCAGATTCAGCTTTTTACGGTTCCGCAATCCGTGAATCCGGCACCCGTAAGCAATGTTGTCATAAATGGACATGGGAAGCGGACAGGGGCGTTGCGACAACAAGCCAATCTTCCGACGGATATGCGTAATTTCCACCCCGGGAGCATACAAATCCTCCTCGTCAACCAACACCTTGCCCGTCACCTCCACTCCTTCGGTATGCTCCAGCAAACGGTTCAGACTTTTAAGTAACGTCGACTTTCCACACCCGGAAGGACCGATGATGCAGGTAATCTTCCGGTCAGGAATCTCAGTGGAAACATCTTTCAAGATACGATTGCCCTGAATGGAGACGTTCAGATGCTCCACCCGGATATTGGAACGACTGGACTCCTCGGTACAGAACTTCTGATTCGGACGGAAAAAACCTTTCTTCAATTCCGTTTCATTCCATTCTGCCGCAGTCCACTTGAGCTTCTTACTTAAAAAAGGAATATTCATATTATATACAAAAAAATTTCAACACTCATCCATCGGACATTCGTCCGAACTTTAAATCTTATTTTTAGAAAAACGATTGGTTATGATTCTCCCCAGAAGACTCAGCACCAAGACGATGACCGTCAACATCAAGGCGGCGGCATAAGCCCTTTCCTGCACCTCGGGAATCGGACTGCTCAACTGGAAAAATACAGCCAACGGCAACGTGGCGGCAGGCTGTCCCAGCGATGTCGGTATGCTATCCGTATAACCGGCAGTAAACAACACCGCCGCGGCATCCCCGATAGCACGTCCGATGGACAAAAGGGTCGCCGTAGCGATACCGGGTGCGATTTGCCGAATCACCACCTTGATGGTCTCGAAACGGGTAGCTCCCAAAGAATAGGAAGCATTCAGCATATCCTGCGGCAACTCCCGGGCAATCTCGTCCATCGTTCGGATAAAAATCGGGATAATCAACAACGTGATGACGATAATCCCTCCTCCCAAGGAAGTCTTCAATCCCAGGGAAATCATAATGGTAAAAGCAAAGGCACCGTAAACGATGGACGGAATCCCGAACAACACATCATACGCCAGCCGTGCCCAAGCCGCCCGTTTGGAGTTCTTTTTCAAATAAACATTCAGAAAAAACACGACCGGGATACTGACGGCAAGCCCCAATACAGTCGAAGCTCCGACAATGTACAGCGAACCGACAATCGCATTCAGTAACCCGCCCTCTTTTCCGATGTAAAAACCACCACCCGGCAAAGAAGAAATCATCTCCCAGCTCATGGCTGCCCAACCGTTTTTGACAATGGTGTACAAGATGCTTCCCACGAACAAAAAAACCAGCAAGGTGGTCAGCAACATCACCCCTTTCATCAACTTCTCTTCTATAAACTTTATCTTCATTGTCCGGAGAATTAAATCAAAGTTCGTTCTATCTTGCGCAAAAACAAACGGGAACCGATGTTGAACACGAATACCACGACAAACAATATCAAGGCGGCAAACATCAACGCCGATTCGTATAAAGGCAAAGACAACATTTCCCCGTAATTATTGGCAAGCAGGGCGGGCAAAGGATAACACCCGTCAAACAGCGAGGCGGGCAACTGAACGATGTTTCCGCATACCATCAGGACGGCGATGGTCTCTCCCATGGCCCTGGAAATCGCCAATGTCACCGAAGCGACAATCCCGGGAAAAGTCTTTTTCAGCAAAACATATTTTGTCGTCTGCCAACGGGTGGCGCCCAACGACAAAGAGGCGTCGCGAAATTCCTGCGGCACCGAAGAAAACAATTCCACGAACAGGCTGATTAACAAAGGCAAAATCATAATCCCCAACACGATACCCGCCGTCAACGTGGAATAACCGGTAGAATATTCCACAAAATGCGGTGCCAGTCTGTCCGAAATCCAAGGCACAACGACCAAAATACCCCACACGCCATAAACCACCGAAGGCAATCCCGCCAAAATGTCCAAAGCAGGAAAAACCACCTTCTTTACCCACGAACGGGAATTTTCAGTCAGGAACACAGCCGTAAACAAAGACACCGGCAAAGTCCAGATAATGGCAATCCCCGTCACCCACAACGTACCCATAATAAAAGGCAGAAAACCGAAATCCCCGCGCATGGGTTTCCACTTGGAAGTGCACAACAATTCCCACAAAGATTTGTCCTCCACTATGGGCATAGACTTGATTATAAGTCCTAACACTATCAATATCAGCAACAACACGGAAAGCATCGTAAAAGCAAACATAACGGAACCCGCCATTTTGTCTTTCAACAGTCGGACTACCGAAGTTTTCCGGGAAATGTCATTTGCTTCGACACGCCTCATTGGGATTGAAATTTAAGTAGTTCCTTTTCCAGCAATTCCGTGGACAGACCGATGTATCCCACCTCCGGAGC
>CAYNXE010000033.1:0-14862 GCA_964400995.1 uncultured Odoribacter sp. | reverse complement strand
TAGTAATTGCCTGGACTCCGATTGTATCACTCCCCACGACACGTTTGTCGATGTAAGGTTTAAAATGCTCATTCTCCTCCAATCCGATGGTAATGTAACGTACCACACCGTCCTGCAATTCATCTTTTTTAAAGATAGTGACCGGAATAGAGGCGCTCGCCGCTCCTCCCGGTATAATGAATTCATTCGGCAAGGTAAAATCCTCGCCTTCCACCACAGTTCCGCCGATGACCTTGACTCTAAAAGGACGGTCTTGCTCGGAGATATTTCCAAATACCCGAACCGGAATATTCACTTGCAACGAAGTTCCCGTTACATTCGCCAAAGAAAAGTCATTTGTCGTATCCTTGTAATGATAGGTAATCGATGACCCCATAGTCGTACCGTTGTAATAGGCAAAATAAATCCCCGAAGTGCCGTCTGGCTCGCCCTCGTAATAAAGAGCCTCGTTTTCTCCGCAACCGAACAGCAGCAGAGAACAACCTGCGATAAGAGATAATAATCTTTTCATAACCGTTTAATTTCTATATTTCATTTCACTGTCCGGCAAACTCGGAACATATCTGGCATTGCTCATCGCGAAGTTGGAATTGGAAGAGCCGGATTGGATTTGTGCCGTATTGGTACGTTTGTAATAAAACCACAACTGTCCTTCACTCAGAAATTCCTTGGCATACTCTTTCGCCAACTCATCACTCAATCCCGTAGTCACCTCCATCTGGTTACCTCTTCTCAACCGATGGGCGTTCAAGTAACCGTATTGCTCCTGCTCGGTCTCGGCGGACTCCGCCGCAATAAGATACATCTCGCTGACGTGAATCAAAGGCATCAGTTTGCCATAAACCAAATCACCGTCGGAAATCTCCCGGAAACGGACATTCATCAATAACTCCGACTCTCCCGGAGCATTGGAGGTTTCCCACCAGTAATAACGATAGTCGCTCAGTTTATCGTCACCGAACAGATTGTCCACCCGTTGCGTTGCCGGTATCAGTCTATAAGTACTGCTGGCATTGGAGGAATTGAAATAGCTGTCGTATATGGTTTCCCTATCCTCGTTCAACAACGAAAACAGCACTTCCGATGAAAACGCCCGGTCAGGGTTGGAATAATCGGTAGCCGCAGTACGCGTCACGGACGGATACAGATTGTCCGCTTCCGGATTTTCGATGATCATCTTCGCATACTTCAATGCCTCCGGCTTGTTATCCGCCCAAAGATACACCCGGGCTTTCAAAGCCACCACGGCATAGTAGTTCAACCGCAAGCCCCGGAAACGGTAAGTATTTCCATCGTTGTCGCGATCGTTCTCATTGACGGACATCAGCAAGCCTTCGCTCACCACCGGATCCCACTCCTTCAGGATGTTCTCCGCCTCGGTCAAGTCTTCCAGCACTTTTTCGATAACTTCGGAAGCGGGCAGCAATTCGGTAGCGGAAACGGCAGTCGTTGTTTTATAAGGGATCGACGTCGCATCGAGATTGGTCGGCACCGGACCGAACATCCTCAGCAAGTCGAAATGCAAAAATGCCCTCAACGCCAAAGCCTCCGCCTTGACCAAATTGTACTGCTTGTCGTTCAGCACTTCGCCATGGCGCTCTTCCGCATTGACCAGGATATTGTTGCACCCCAGAATCTGCTTGTATGCCTCGTTCCAATAACTTTCCAACATACTCTTTATATTGTCCTGCGTATAATTGTATTGCGACAAATTGTAAAACATCGTCTGGCTTTGCGACACATTATACCGTTGAGCCATTACTTCCACACCGTGGACGGTCAGGAAGCCGCCGTAAAGGTTGGAGCTGAGCAACTCGGTGTACACGCCGTTCAACGCCCCCCAGAAACCGCTGACCTCGGAGAACACCCGTTCCTCCGCAATACGGTCGGACGGCTGTATATCCAGCCAGTTGTTGCAACCGGTGCACAACAGCAACCCCACCAACAACTTGCTTGTTTGTTTGAATATATATTTCATAGTAAATCAGGTTTATAATTAGAATGATGCTGAAATAGATAGCGCGAATGACCTGGCAAACGGATATTCGGTACCCCGTTCCGTCTTGATGGAAGAAACCTTGAACACCTCGTTCATATAAGCATTCAATCGCAATGCCTTCAAGCCCCACTTCGCAACAAGTGCCTGGTCGAATTCATACCCTACCCGGAAAGATTCCAGAGATAGCGTATTGTCGTCTTCCACGAAGCGCGATGACATCTGGGTGGAACCGGTCAGATTGATGGCCTTGTATTTGGCACGGTCACCCGGCTCTTTCCAACGGTCGTAATACGCCCGCTTGTCCTGATTGTAATTCAGTCCGGAAGAAGTGATGTTTTCCACCTTGTTGAACAGCGAACTGTTGAACATCTGTCCGCCACAACGATACCGGAAGTCGAAATTGACGCTGAATCCCTTGTAAGTGAAAGATGAACCGAAAGTTCCCTCAATCTTGGGACGGTCTACACCGACTTTCACTTCGTCCGCATAACTGAAATCATAGGTATAGGAACCGTCTTTCTTGATGAAAATTTCCTGTCCCGTAGCAGGGTCGATACCGGCAGACCGCACTGCCCACAAGTCATCGGGACTGGCACCGTCATAATACCGTTTCAGGTTGGTGTTCTGTCCCTCCTCGTTGAACTTGTCCAGCGAATTGCCGATGTTGTCGTATTTGGATTTCTGCGTCCGGAAACTATACCTCAACGACCAGATGACTCTTTCGCTCGGGCGGTAGATCGGAGATACGGTAACACTACCGTTGAAACCGTTCGAACGCTGTTCGCCGATGTTGGTCAATACGGAAGTCACACCGATGGAAGCCGGCACGCTGATGGATGCCAATACCGGGTCGGTATTTTTGTCGTAATAATCCAAGGTGAACGACAGTCTGTTCTGCAACAACGTCACGTCCATTCCGATATTCTTATCCATGGTAATCTGCCATTTCAAATCGGGATTTCCCAAGGCATACAGATTGACTGCCTGGTCAAAATAGTTCCGTTGACGATTGTTGAAACTGTAAGTCGTAAAACTCTGGTAAGAAGCAAAGCTCTGGTTTCCCGGGTTACCGATGGACGCCCGGATTTTGAGCATCTGGAACAGGTCGGTATGATCGGCGATGAACGACTCGTTGTGCAAGTTCCAGGCAAGACCGAACGACCAGGTATTGGAATGCCGGCGGTTGCTTCCGAATACGGACGAACCGTTCAGACGCCAGGTCGCATCCATCAAATATCGGTTGTCGTAGGCATAACCGCCGTTCAAATACGCACTCATCGAACGGGACTGGCTGTCGCTGTAAGAAGCCTTTCCGTTTTCCGGATAGGTGTTGGCAAATGCCGGCGTATCATAATTGCCTTTGGGGAAACCGATAACCGAATAGCCGTTGTTTACGGATTCCGAATTGGAGAAAGTGGCACCGCCCACCAGGTTCAGCCGGTGTTTCTCTGCAAATACCGCACCATAGATAGCGGAAAACTCTCCGTCGTAGTTGAACCGTTTGGTATTACCGTAGTTCAACGACCCCTTCTTCAATTCTTCCGTATCCTCATAGCGGGTATCTTCCGGCGAAATGAACGAATCCGATTCGTCCGTGTTTCTTGTCACCCCGATACGACCACGCAATTTCAAAGCCTCCAGCGGATTGTATTCCACGGAAAAGTTATCGGTAACGCCGAACGACCGCTTCAATGACCGACTGTTCAAGCTGGCATTCCACAACGGGTTGGGCGCTTCAATATAATCCTCCACGTATTCCAACCATTTTTCCACCTGACCGTCCACCCGTTTTTCATAATACGGATTCGCTGCGGCGTATGTGGAAAAATTCACTACCGGGTCGCCGGAGTTGGAGAGATTGACCGTCAATTTGTTGCTGAACTGCAATTTGCCTTTCCGATACAACAAATCCAAATTACCGCTGAATACATTTTTCTTGGATTCTTTCATCACACCGGTCACGCCGTTGTAGCTCAAACCGAATCCGTAACGCATGTGCTCGTCACCCCCTTCGGCATAAAGGCTGTGGCGGTGATTGAAACCCATTCGCAACGGCTCGGACAACCAATAGGTATCCACGCCTTTTGCCACTGACCGCAAGTGATTATTGTGCAACTCCTGCAGCTTCTCAGCCTGCTCAAAAGTTCCTCCGAAAATACTGACTTTATACCTGTTGGCATAATCTTCAAACGCCACCTTCTCTTCGGCATTCATCAGGTTGTAGCTGGACAAATCCGGCAATTGGAAATTGAAGTTACCCGTGTAAGTAACCCTCAACTGTCCTGCTGCCGGCGCCTTGGTTTCAACGACAACCACGCCGTTTGCCGCCTTTGAACCATAAATTGCCGTTGAAGCGGCATCTTTCAATATGGTAATGGAGGCAACCCGGTCCATATCCAAATCCACAATGGTCTGGAGCGTGGTTTCAAAACCGTCCAGAATAAACAAAGGCTGGTTGGGGTCGGCTTCCAAAGATTCGCGCATACCGATGATACTCGTCTTTCCCCGAATCTCAATATCGGGCAAACGGTTCGGGTCAGCACCCCATTCGTTGCTCTCGATAATGGCAAACGCCGGGTCAAGGCTCTTCAAGCTCTGAATGATGTTCTGGTTGCCCACTTCCTTCAGCTTGTCGGCAGTAAAAGTGGAAGCCGAACCGGTAAAGTCACTTCTTTTCCTTTCAAAGATACCTGTCACCACCACTTCGTCCATAGCTGTGGCTTCCTCCTCCATAACCACCAACAAAGGCTTGTCGTCTTTTAAGGAAACCACTTTCGTTTTCATACCGATAAAAGAAAACACCAATTTTGCATCAGTAGCTTCGGGCATCGTCAGTGTAAACTCTCCATTGGCATCGGTCGTCACGCCAACGGTAGTCCCCTGTAGCACAATTGTTACGCCCGGCAAGACATCCCCCGTCTTGTCCATCACCTTACCCGAATACTTCACTGTCTTTTGGGCATTCTCCTGTCTTGTCGCTTGCTGGGCATACGCCTGCACGGAAAGCAGTTGCATGCACAAAACCAAACAACAAAAGACTACTTTCTTGACACAAGACCTCCATCCAATGTCAAAATCTCCATTTTTTTTCATACTTGTTTGTTTTGATTAATTACATAATTTTTTGTCTCTCTCTTCCTAAGAGATTGACAAAACTTGAATCAATCTAAAACACAGTATGTTGTCATTACCAGAACAAGGGATTTGCTAAACAAAATGGGAATGGTTGCTCAAATATGGAATCGGGAAAACCAACTTTTTTATCCACATATAGGATTTTTCGCAATATTTCATATACTTTTGCAGAAACGACTTTCTCTTAGGAAGAGAAAACATTTTCCACCCCATAAAAAAGCCGGCTAACTGCAACGTTAACCGGCTTCTTTTCAATGACCAAAGAATTATTTCTGACCGTATCCCGCAGCTTCGGCAATCTTGCGGGGGATGTCGGTATTGTCCAGTTTGCCCTGGAAAAGTTGCGAACCGGCACCGATGGCATATACCGGAACCATACCGGCAGAGTGTCCGCCACTGGTCCAACCGACCAATGCGATGTCATTCAATATCCGAATGGCTCTTCCTGCCAAGGGTTCATTGGAAGAATACAAATTTTTCTCCAATTTCACCTCTCCGCCCTTAAAGGAATCTTCGTACACTTCCTTCAGTTTTTTCTCTTGCTTTTCGTTCAGTTTGACGGCATTCCAGAATCCCAGATTTTCAGCCAGCAAGGTCTGCACGTCTTTCCAGCTCACCTTGTTGTTCTTCTCTTTTCTCAAAGCCTTGATTTTGGCAGTCAATTCCTCTTCGGATGCCTTCTGATGTTCCAGCACATTCAAGTTCAACGCATACGCTCCGGTACCCAATGCAATTCCTCCGGTTTCGTGGTCGGCAGTAATGACAATCAGTGTCTCATCCGGATGCTTCTGGTAAAAATCCAACGCCTTCTGTACGGCATCCGCCATATCAACGACTTCATTAAAAACCGTAGCGGCATCGTTATTGTGGCATGCCCAGTCGATTTTTCCGCCCTCGACCATCAGGAAGAAACCGTTTTCGTTGTCCCGGCTCAAAAAATCTATCGCATTCTCCGTAATCTCCGCCAAGGTTAAATCTCCACCCTTGCGGTCTATGGCATACGGCAGACAGTTTTGGGGCACATTCTCTTTCTGGATAAACACCACCTTGTCGGCACGCTCGGACTTGGCAGGAAATTCTTCCACCCCTCTTACCAGCACATAGCCGGAATCCCGCAATATATCATAAATGACAGCTGCCGTAGAATCCTTCTTGTTTTGAGGACGCAAAAATCCGGAACCGGCATACAGGTCGAATCCGGTTTTCGGCAAATCCGTGGCAATCTCATAATACATACCCCGGTCCGGCTGATGAGCGTAAAAAGCCGCCGGCGTAGCATGGTCGACGCTCACGCTGGTGGTAATCCCCACCTTTTTCCCGGCTTTCTTGGCTTGCACGGCAACGCTGTACAACGGTTCTTTACGAAGGCTGTCCATACCGATTGTGCCGTTTTTCGTCTTTGTACCCGTAGCCAATGCCGTACCTGCGGCAGCGGAACAAGTCACCGAATTATACCTGGAATAGGTCGTAGCCATATTCACTACCGGGAACTGGGTGAAGTTCAAAGGCTTCAAACCGATACGCCCCTCTTTTTCCGCCAAATACATTTCCGTTCCATTCACCTGATTCACTCCCATGCCGTCTCCGATGAAATAAAACACGTATTTGGCTTTCTTTTCTTTCGCTGTCTGACATTGTGGAAATAAAAACACCACCACCGTCAGAAATGTCAATAAATAAACTATCCGTTTCATATATTCAATTTAAAAAACCATCCTTATTTTTCACCTCCCAAAATTAACGATTAAAGGCATATTTTTCCTTTTCCACCGAAAAATAATTTCAAACATCACGTTCCAGCCCTCCTCGCAAATGGAAATAAGGTCACAAACCGGAAAGATACGGTTTATGACCTTAAACTGATCTGAAAGTCCCTCACTGAATCGGCACCAACTTGCCGGCATCATACAAAACGGACATACTCCCGTTTTCAATAACGACGCCTCTGCCTCTGTTCTTCTCCCGGTTTTCCTCATTGTCCACATTCACCGCAATCACTCGCCGACGGAAAAAAGTAGTCACATCATCGAAAATAGTATGTCCTACAAAAATCCTCGACACCCCGAAATGCTCCAACAGGCACTTCACTTCCGGCGACTCTACCGGAAAATATTTATCGGCACTGTGCACCATTCCCCTATACCAGAAAGGTCCGACCTTTGTGTCAAAAACAAAAGCCGAAAGCGGAGAAGCCTCCATCCGCTCCTTTTTTCCTAACGACAAATTCTCTCCAGCCACCTTATTCATCTCTTCCACCGACTCCGTTCTTTGCAAGAAATCATGGCTCAATCCGGCATGCACAAAAAGATTGTCCCCGATAACTTGAATCAGATTCCGGGTGCTCAACCATCCCCCCAGTTCGCTGTTTTCCTGCCACAACTGCCGATACGTCAAATGCAAGGTATCCGCCAGGCGTTTATATTTGTCCTTCGTATAACGGTAATTGCCTCTCAACACCATTTCCTCGTGATTGCCCAGCAAGAAACTTAAACATCCTCCGGCTTCTTCAGCCTCCTGTTCCAACTTATAAATCAGCCAGAATATCGGGAGCACATCTTTTCCCCTGTCAAACACGTCTCCTATGACAACCAATTGATTCTTGCCGAAACTCCAGTGGTAATTCTCATCCATTACACCTCCCGCCCGAAGAATGGAAACAAAACAGTCCAAATCACCGTGAGGGTCCGAAATGACCATCAGCTTCTCAGATTGCTGAATCTTCCAGGCTTGCCGACGATAAGGATGTAACCGCACCTGAAACCGGTGATTCCCCTTGTGCGATACGACCGAGAAAGAAAAATCATCCGGCAGTGCTTGAAACAAAGTATCTTTCAAACGTCCTTTCCGGTCTACCTGAATCATCCGCATCCTCCCCGTACTGTCGGATAAAAGATACGGTCCATCGGGAGCCAAAGGCTGCTCCTTCTCTTTATGGTCCTTGCCTGCGGCAGTTTGCACAAAACAAACTACCGACAAGCAAAGAATCCAGCAAAATTTACTCAATCCGTTCATTATTATTCTCTTTAATAGCCCGGGTTCTGCTGCCCTGCCATATTCGGGTTGGCATCCATTTCCGCTTTCGGAATCGGCAGCACTACCTTGTACATATTCCAGTCAAATTCCTTGGCATAATCTTGCAGACTCAAATGCTTGGTACTGCTAATCTCTGAAATCGAAACATTCTTACGGACAATTTTCCCGCCGTTCCGCAACACGTCAAACATCCGATGCCCTTCACCGAAAAACTCTTTCCGCCTCTCGTCCAGCACCCGTTCCAGGGTAATCTCCGTACCCTCGACCGTATTGTCCGGATTGCCACGGCTGACAATCTTATCCAGATAATATACGGCATTATCGTTATCACCCAGTTTTACAGCAGCTTCAGCAGCATTGAGATACAACTCGGACATCCGGAACACGGGGATATTGGCATCCGCAGGCCCGTTGTCTCCTTCCTGACCCGGATATTTCTGGATATAAGCCCGCTTGCTGGAAATCTTAAACATCTTATATCTCACATCGTTTTTGTCCTTTTGCAGAAAATCAACGAAACTACTGGTCAGAATCATATCTTTGTAACCACTGGAAGAACACAAATAGCCCATCGATTCTTTTCCGGGACTATCCGTGAGCAAATTAACGATTTCAAAAAACACTTCCGACGTGAAATCTTTCGCCCACACATCCGTATACTCCTCATTGGACCACAGCCCGTAGCCGTCTTTTCCGGCACCTTTAATAGCCTCTTCTGCCGTTTTAAAGGCGTTGGCATTATCGCCTTTGTACAGATACACCCGACTGAGCAAAGTCATGGCGGACCACCTGTTCATCTTTCCCCTGACGGATCTTGCCAGCCAGTCGCTGCTCTTTTTGTCTTTCTCCGTAGCCAGCAGAGGTATCGCCTCCGTCAGATATTCGATAATTTTATCATAACATTCCGCAACAGTGCTCCGTTTAGGTTTATATGCAATGCCCACCACGTCTTCAACGATCACTCCGCCCAGGGAAGCGCCGTTGTCTTTCAGATAAGGATAGCCATATAGACGTGTAATGTCGAACAACGCCAAGGCACGGACAGAAAGCGCCTGTCCTTTCAAATCATCCCGGTAAGCCGCAAAAAGCGTCTTTCCTTGCTCATCGTCTCCGTCATACACGATGCCGTCAATGTTGTTGATTACAATATTTGTGTTCTGGATAATATCGTAACATGTCCTCCAGAACGTAGTAGGCGCATTGTCCTTATTATAGCCAAACTGATAATAAGTGGCACAACGCTTGCTCGTACTGTAAGCCTGTACGTCGTCACCCGTGACATCCCCGTAATACTGCATGCGCGCACCGTAATAATAATACGACTGCATGGTGCTGTAAATACCGTTCATGGTAAATTCAAAATCACTTAAGGTATTCAACGAACCTTCCGTTTCCACTGAAGTCGAAGGCTCAAGATCCAACCAATCATTGCCGCATCCGTTCGCCAGAACCGCAACGACCATTACCAGTATATATTTAATCCATTTCATAGTCTTTTTTCCTTTTAAGTTGATTAATCCGTATCATCCGTCAAAAATTGAACTCCAGTCCGAACGTCATGGTTTTCAAAGGAGGGGTACCCCAAATGGCAGTTCCGCCGCTGACTGCCTCGGGATCATAATAATCATGATTCGCCCAGGTCCACATATTGCTGCCGGAAGCATACAAACGCACCTTATCAAGTCCGGCACGCCGGGTCCACTGTTTGGGCACGGTCAGTCCCACGGTAAAGTTTTTCAACCGGATGAAATCAGTCGGGTGCAGCCGGCGGCTGTTCCTCCAGTCGCTCATCACCACATCGGCACCCTCGATAAATCTTTCATATTTCACATTATCGCCCGGCTTCTGCCAGCGGTTACGGTAATAAGTCGGGATATTGGCTTCCAAATCGTCTCCGCCGTGCTCCGTTTTCTGTGCCCAGTTGTCATACGACCATCCCCCGAATGAATAGGAAAACATGATATTGAAATCAATCCATCTATAACGGAACGAGTTCGACAAACCGCCGCTCACTTTCGGATCGGCACATTTCATCGGAATGTAATTCGCCTTGTTCGGATTCTCGGTGATCTCCCTGATGTAGCCGCCTTTCCCGTCGCTTTCATTCGTATAGAATTGCGGGTGACCGTTATCCGGATTGATACCGGCAAATTCAATCACGTAGAAAGTACGGAAAGGCTTCCCCACCTGCCGGATTTGCGAACCGTCCGGGATTTGCGTCTGCTGGCCGTCCAGCCGTACGATTTCATTCCTGTTATGTCCCAAATTAAACTGGGTCGTCCACGTGAAATCGTCACGGTCGAAATTGACGGAACGGATTTCCAATTCCACACCCCGGTTCTTCACCTCCCCGATATTCATCAGATAGCTACTGAAACCGGTAGTCATGGAAATCGGCCGGTCCATTAACAAATCCTTTGTCGTTCGGGTATAATATTCCAGCGTAAAGTTCAGACGGTCCCAGAATCCGAAGTCCAAACCGACATTGAAATTATAATTCGTTTCCCACGATAAATCCAGGTTTTGCAACTGCGATTGCGCCATACCCGGCTCGTCGTCGTAATTACTGGTCAAGCTGCTTAATCCCATATAACCGTAGTAATCGGAGGGGAGCGTACCGTTTACGCCATACGAAAGCCGTAGTTTCAAATCGCTCAGCCAACCGGAAGCGGGCTGCATAAAGGATTCCGACGCTACTTTCCAAGCTCCAGACAGCGACCAGAAACTGCCCCAGCGGTTATCCCGATGCAAACGAGAGCTGCCATCCATACGATAACTGGCTCCGAAATAATATTTATTATCGTAGTTGTAATTCGACCGGAAAATATAGGACACCAAACGGGTTCCATTGGAAGAACCGCCCACAGCGTCCAATTTTACGCCATTGCTGATTTCCGGCTTGTCAGGACGGGCAAAATTCTTCACATAAGCCATGACGTAATCGCGGGATTGGTCATCGATTTCATACCCTGCCAATACATCCAGATTGTGTTTGTCATTGAACGTCTTCTGATAGTTCAGCACATTCGACCATACCATCTTTTTCCGTTCATAAATCGATTTCTCCAAAGCTCCGTTATAATCCTCGCCGTCGGAAGTACGCGGATCATACCACAAACGTCCTTTTGTCGTAGAGAAGTCGTAGCTTAACGTAGATTTAAAATTCAAATCCCGCAATATATCATAAGAAGCATAAATCGTGTTGAATGAACGGGTGATATACTCCCGCCGGAAATTGTATTCATTAGCTAATTTAGGGTTGCGGTCGCCGTTGCGGATAAAATCGCGGTTCCATGTGCCGTCTTCATTATAAACCGGATCGGAGGGAACCACACAGTTGACCACTGCATAAAACGGAGCCGTATAACTGGAACCCTCGGAATAAACACTCTGATTGACCGTGGAGAACAACGTTTTTGCTCCCACGGTCAGCTTGTCCGTCGCCATGTAATCGACATTCACACGACCGGAAACGCGTTCCAACCCGGAACTTGCCGTAATGCCTTCCTGTTTCATATAAGCCAGCGAAGAGTAATATTTCAGTTTGTCGGTTCCTCCAGAAACAGAAAATTCATACGTCTGATGACTTCCTTTCTTAAATATTTCATTCCGCCAATCGGTGTAACCGCACCAAGGAACAGGAGCATAATTGTCTATCTCTTCATCGGCATAGCGGATGGCATCTCCTTCCGACTCCCCTTCATACACCATCGCCCCATCCCTTAGAGCCGTATAAATCATGTTCCGCCTTTCCTCTCCGCCGATTGTCGGACGGAATTCCATCGCAAAGTCCGAATATCCCCAGTCCGACTTAAACGAAAATACGGGTTTCCCTTTCTTACCCTGTTTCGTCGTAATCAGAATCACCCCATTGGCGGCACGCGAACCGTAAAGGGCTGCAGCAGCGGCATCCTTGATTATCGTGACATTCTCAATATCCGACGTATTCAGCGTAGACATCACATCAAAACCGGCATCCGTCCCCAACGCACTGACATCGCCCGAAATCACCGGCACACCGTCAATCACATACAGAGGAGAATTTGAGGCGTTGAATGAACCCATTCCACGGATATTGATCGCAGCAGAAGCACCCGGCTGACCGGAGGAAGAACTGACTTGAATACCTGGAGCCGCACCCTGAATGACCTGAGAAAAGGACACCGCCGGCACGTCTTTCAGATTTGCCGTCTGCACCGTTGAAGCAGAACCGGCATAGGCTGATTTCTTAAAAGTACCGTAACTCGTCACGATTACTTCTTCCAACTGAGTCGCCTGTGGTTTCAGGACAACATTCAATTCCCCGCCCCCTGCCGGGACTGCCATTTCTTGTGTCTGCATCCCTATAAAAGAAAACACCAGAGACAGCCCCTTGCTATCCTGCAGTTTCATTTCAAAACGGCCGTTCATATCAGTGGCAACCCCCATGGCGGTTCCTTTCACTTGCACGGACACTCCCGGCAATGTTTCTCCGGACGCATCCATCACCACTCCTTTCACCGTAATCGTTTGCTGAGGCAAGGCAGGCAAAGCCTCAGCTTTACGAATGACAATCACGTCATCCAGCATGCTGTAAGTCAGCTCGGTATCCCTCAAGCAATCATCCAGCACTTCTTTCACCGTACGACGAGAGGCT
Organism: uncultured Odoribacter sp.; assembly: GCA_964400995.1. Lineage (GTDB taxonomy): Bacteria > Bacteroidota > Bacteroidia > Bacteroidales > Marinifilaceae > Odoribacter. Next base: position 2,059 of record CAYNXE010000033.1, on the reverse strand, counting down.
TTCACATGGGACAGACTGACCGCCTCGATATCTTGCGTACTATACACAAAAACAAAGCCGGTTTGTCTTTGTAATTCCCAGAGTACATCATGTAATGTTGCATTTTTCACATTCAGGTCAACCCGCGTCTGCGCATCTACAGATCCAAAGACGTGCATACAGAACAACAAAACCACATAACACGCCAGTCTAAGCTTAAAAAAGACTCTTTTTATTTCCCCGTATGGGAGGAAATTTCCATTTTTGTTCATAACTTTGTATGTTTAGTTAAACTTCGTAATTTCTGTTAGCGCAGAAATTATTATCAGCAGGAAATGTTAGCGCATTTCCTGCTTTTTATTTTTTAGAAAATACAATCGTATTTTCATTGATTTCCACATTCACTTTACCGGTTTCTTTCAGCAAATTCAGGATAGGGGCAATCTCTCCGTAACGATTCAGACTGCATCCGAATTTCAGTTGTTTCACCTCCTCATCCTTATAAACCACCCGCATGTCATACCAGCGTGCCAAATAAGTCATCATGTCCTCCAGACGACCGTCTTTAAAACAAAATATACCGTTTTTCCATGCCGTATAAACGGATGTATCCACGGTTTGTACCGCTATTTGTTTCGACTTTTTGTCAAAATTCGCCTGCTGGGAAGGCAGTATCCTGGTTTTATTCCCTCCGGCAAGCACGCACACGCTTCCGCTGACCAACGTTGTAGCGACAACCGCCTGATCGGCATAACTGCAGACATTGAACGACGTTCCCAACACCTCCACTGCGACATCCGCCGTTTTCACGATAAAAGGTTTCTCTGACTTCACCACTTCGAAATACGCCTCCCCGGACAGTTCCACGCAACGTTCTTTCCCGGTGAAGTTCACCGGATAGCGCAAAGTACTCATGGCATTCAGGAAAACCCGGCTTCCGTCGCTCAGGACCAAGGTGTATTCCCCGCCTTGGGGGATAGAAATACGATTGTATTTTACTTCTGCGGAGGAAATCGATTTGACGGCACTATAATTCAACAGAGAAGAATCTTTTAAAATCTTTGTCCCTTCTTTTTCCGTCAATTCAAATCTTTTTTCTTTCGTGAGATCTATCTGAGTGCCATCGTCTAAAGTCAATACGGCTTGCGCCCTGCCGGACAAAATACGCGATGTGGCCAGCACCTCTTTCTCCAACGGTTTTGTCTGAACCGAAATGCGTAGCAAAATATAACAGATCGTTATGGGGAAGATGAAGAGAGCGGCATAGGATAGCCAGCGTCGCCAGCTGATCTTTCGGGGAGCAAACAGTTGCGGTGATACTTTTTCCCAAGCCCGTCGTGTATCATAGGCTTCCGCCATCTTCATCAAACAATGAAAATTCCCTGCCTTGTTCAAGCGCACAAAAAGTTTTCTCCTTTCGTCTGAAGAATCAATCCAACGCATCAGACATTCTTCCTCCTCTTCCGTCAAGGCGGCTGTCTGATATTTCACAATTAGCGAAGCAATTTCAAATTCATCTTCCAGCATAAAACTTTATTTTTTAGGTATAACAGTTAAAGTCCGAAACATGGGTAAGAAAAAACGACATTTTTTATAAAAAAAATCTTTCCTCCCCTCTGTCATTTTCATAAAGCCGTGAAAAACAGATGATAAAGCACTTATCGGCAGCTGTAGGAATCCGATAAACAAGATGAGTCAAATCAGAAAAAGAAAATAGAGGTCAGGACTTAACACTTTTCGCAAGCGTTTATAAGCTATTTTTTTGTGCGTGTGAACCGTACCGGCAGTCATTGCCAACAATTCGGCGATTTCTGTATTGCTGTTCCCTTCCAAAGCCAGCAACATCACCCGCCGGGTTTGTTCCGGCAATTTTTCAATATGCTGGCGCAATATTCGGTATGTTTCCTCTTCCACTACCAGATCCTTGAAAAAACTCTCCTCGCTTTTCCCCAGGTATTCGTCCCTATAACCCGCTTTCACCCGTTGATGTTCCAATACATTCAACGCCCCATTCCGCACGGAGGTGTATAAAAAAGCCTTCACTTGATGCAAATAACAAAAATCCTCCTTTTTCTGCCAC
>CAYNXE010000032.1:0-14992 GCA_964400995.1 uncultured Odoribacter sp. | reverse complement strand
AGCGAATTTTATCTTAATTATCACCTTTTCAAAAGTGTTTTATGGGACAATCACCTCGAAGTAAAATTCGTAATATTTCCCCGTCAGTTCGTTCAGAAAAAGTCTGTTTGTCCGCATGGATTTTTTGCCGACACTTACTGCCGGAAGCGATCGGCAGCCCGTTGGAACACACGGCGGTATTCCTCGGCTTCGGGGAAGACGGAGACCTTCTCTATCAAAGCGGGCACTTCCGCCGCCCGTTCATAATAGCAGGCGGTTGCCAGGTCGCACCACGCCAGCCAAAAAGCCTTGTCCGGTAAATCGGATTTTTCGGCCAGTTCCCGTATCCGCGGCATCTCATAGACCTCGCCCACAATCCAAGGATTATGCTCATGCGTAATCTGTCCGGAAGTGTTGTTAATCAGGTGATCGCTCAACTGCGTGCGGAGAATGCGGCGGGCGTCCTCCCAATGTTTCCCGCCACCCACTTCGTCCGCATGCGTGGCACAGAACTCTAACCGTTCGGAATACAAATCCCAATATCCCAGCAAGTCAAATACAACCCAGTATCGCTCCGCCACTTTCTCTTTCTCGGAAAGCAAACTGTAAAGCGAATCGCAAAACATGGGCATCTCCTGTTTCATCCCCGCCGCGCGGAACGTGCGGATAGCCTGAGGCATCTCCCGCTTTGTCAGGGCGCCGCCGTCAAACTTCGCACGCAGATAGACATACGAGGTCTTCTCCCGCAACCCCTGTTCCACCCTCGGTATGAAAAGATGCAGCGTATCCGCGCCCAGCACCCGGTGGCGCAGCGTACCGTCGGGAGTCAACACCAGAAACGTCGGGTAACCGCTCACCTCATACTTCTTGGCAAATGCCCGTCCGTCGCCGTCCTCCACATTGATTTTATAGTTCACGAAATGCCTGTTGAAAAACGCCCCTGCCTCCGGTTTCGTGAATTCACTTTCGCTCATCCATTTACAGGGACCGCACCACGAGGTGTAGGCATCGATAAACAACATTTTCTTCTGCGCCCGTGCCTCCTGCAACGCCTCTTCCAGCGTTCCCTCAAAAAACCGCACACCTTCCTGTGCCTGCACGCCCAATGCTATCACAAGGCACAGCGCGCTCCAAATCCATTTTTTCATATTCATCGTTTTAAAGCTCATTGTTTTACTTTCGGCCTTACCCACACAATTCCTCGACGGTTTTCCGGATAGCTTCCACGTTGTGAGGATTCTCGATGACCCGCCCTTTCTCGTCGAGAATGAGGAAATAGGGGAAACCGTTAATCTGGTATTTTTCGAGCATTTCCTGATAGCTTGCCTTGGGCAACACGTATTGCGGCCAGTGTGCCTGTTTTTTCTCGATGGCGGCTTTCCATGCCTTCAGGTTCTCGTCGCAGGAGACGCCGACGACTGCCAAACGTTCCGGGTAGCGTTCCGCCAGTTCCTTGATGGGTTCTATCGCCATCATGCAGGGTGCGCACCACGTAGCCCAAAAGTCGACAATTACGATTTTCCCTGTCGGCACCACCTCCGCCAGACGGCAGGGGCGGCCTTCCGTGTCGTTCAGCGCCAGGTCCACCAGCGGGCGGTACTTCGCCGTCTGCCGCGCATAGGCGCAGTTCTGCTTGAAAGCGGCAAAGCGTGCCGGGTCGGCAGGGACAGCTTCGATGGAACGCTCCAGGCGCTCCACCTCATCGATGGTCAGGTTGTACCCCTGACGCATCAGGCGGTTGCCCAACCAGGCGGACACTGCCGAACGGGGATGCGAAGCGATGAAGTCCCACGCATGTTCCAGACGATTCATGCCGTTCTCCGCCAGCAGATGCCATTCGGTAAAGTCCCGCTGAATCTCCCCGCCGGTAATCCGGAAGGAGGGCGACACGGCAGCCTCGTGCGGAATGCTGTCGTAATGAGGCGTTTCCACCGTCATTTTCACATTGTCGACAAATACGGGTGTATAGGTCCAGCAAATTTTAGAGAGGTCATCGCCGGACACGATGGAAAGGTTGTTGGTAATCAAGGTGCAGACCGTCGGGTTGTCCACTTTGCCACGCAACTCGAAGCGTCCTTTACGCACCGTTGTCTCCGCCAGTGTCTGATGGGGCATCTCTTCCCCCGTCAGCAAAGCCACGCTGACGCCGTCCGGCATGCCGGCAATCCTGCCGCGAATCACAAAGCCATCGGCTTGTGCCCGCATCAGCGGGCACAGCAGGGCAAATATAAAAGTCAGAGTCAATAATCGTTTCATTCTTCCGTATAAATATTAACACCATATTTCTGAAGCACGGAAACAAGTGCTTCCATTTTGCTGATAATTAATGGAGAGGATTGGAATTGAGTATAAAACTCATCCTTTGAGATGGCAAAAATCCGCTCGATAAAAGCAGCCAAATCATACTCTTTAGAGGTCGTGGAAATACTCCCTCTATCCTCCAGTTTTGCCAACAATCCCAATTCTTCAAATGTATGACCTGCATCCGTAATGATATAGCCATTGACATTATACCATTCATTGCTGTAACTGTAAAAAAGTTCCATATCCTTTGCCGGTAGCAGAGAAACCTTTTCGGAAACCATCACTTGCAGAATCTCGTTTTTCATCGCCTCCTTTTCCTCTTCCGTTTTTTCGGTGACATCCCCGATACCGAATACCATGGCTTGCAATTTGTTCTGACAGGCAGGATTTAAAAGGACGTGAGCGCCAATCCAGTTCCAATCTTCATCAAACATCACATATTTAAAGTATTCCAGCCGGTCAAGCAACAAAACCGCATTCGGCCAAAAGAAATTGGAAATATTGGGTAAAATGTAGTCTTCTACAAATTCAACCGCCTTTTTACGCTTATCGTGATTCGTATAATATTGATAAGAAAAAGAATCTTGTGACCACACCGGTGTAGTCATGTCATATCCCAAAATTTGGTAATCATAGACAATCTCTCCTGCCAGCGTCTTGTTTTCGCGTATGCCGAGCGTATCGGAAAACAACAAATAAATGCCATTACGGTCATGAAATTCCCGCCGCAATACGCTAATCTCATCCGTCGCGCCTTCTTCGGGAGCCAACCAATTGCGCTCGGGAGCGCTGTTGTCCGGCCAGTCTTCTTTGCTGCAAGCCCAGATGCTTGCAAACATCAATATGCCTAATATATACTTTTTCATCATATTTAGAATTTAAAGTGTTTCATAGCTTCTTTCATTACGAGGATTGTCAATCATTCCCGTATTTTTATCTATTTCATCTTTTGGCAAAGGCAATACCCAGGCGGGATCATCCGACGTCAGCGTAAACCGGCGGTGCCAAGTCATTCTCCCCTCTTCTCTATTCATCATCACCCGCACGAGATTGACTGGCTGTGCATATTTCGCCGCCACCCGGTAACGCCGGAGGTCGAACCAGCGATGTCCTTCCATACAAAGTTCACGTTGCCGTTCCTGCCGGATGAAATCTATCAGTTCCTCCCCGCTGAGGGCGTCTATCCGGTCGGCATCTTCGGCAGCGTATGCCGTTTCAATACGGTTTTTCCTCAAGGTTTTCAACGCTTCGCGAGCAGAGGTTTCATCGTCATTGCAAGCTGCTGCTTCCGCCAGATTCAAATAAGCCTCCGAGGTGCGCATAATGAAAATGTCGGACATTTCCGGCGTAGAAAAATAAGTTCCCTGTAGTTTTTTGTAACGCAGTGTCCCCTCTTTTCTGGTCACATAATGCTGTAGGCGCAAATCATGTCCGTCAGCCGGATTGTAAGCATTGTATAGTTCATCTGAAATCCGAAAGTTATTGGCACTCTGCGAACTCTCCATATCCAACGACACACTGCGAAATATGGAAGTGCTTCCCATGGAGAAAATCAGTTCCGACAATTCGGGTGTCAGGAAAGACTCTCCGCTAAAACCATTGAGATTCTCCAGGCGGGGACCGTTTCCAGTCACCATTTCCGCATATTTCTGTGCATTGGCATAATCGCACATATAGAGATACACCCGACTCATCAGCAAGCGGACAGAGTTGATGTCTGCGCGCCATTGTGATTTCCTCTGTATGTCTTTCAACAGACGCTCTGCTTCTTGCAGGTCTTCCAGAATCTGATTGTAAATTTCCGCCACGGAATTACGGGAGTAATTCAAATCTTCCACATAATTACTCAATTTCAGAGGCACGGAGGGGTCTTGTGATGCTGTTGCCGCTTCGTAAGGCTTGCCGTAGAAATTAACCAACATAAAATAATTGGCTGCCCGCAGGAAATGGCATTCTCCCTGAATACGGCGGATGTTCTGCAAGTCTTCTGTTGCTCCATTTTCAAAAGCAAGACTTTCATGCAAAATGATGTTGCAGGCATTGATATGCGCATACAAATGGTTGAAATCCGAACCGTCATCCCACGTACGCTGTCCCGCCGGATCTTCATACACCCGCAGCTGCCAGGTATGATAGCCGTAAAGCACAAATGCCGCATCATTTTGGCCAAAATTCGTTTCGCCTGTTATCTGCTGCAATTCATCCGCCAATACATGAATCCACGGATAGTAAAATACTCCTGTTGTTCCCTGCGACCACCAACCTCCTGAAATATAAACCGGATTGAAGTAAGCATTCCCCAGCATCAGTTCGTCGAGGTCTTCCCAACTTTTCACATACGCCTTGTCCTGTGAGTATTCTTCGAGGAATCCCGAACAACCGGTCAAGGCAAGTACACATAGTATGGTATATAATTTTCTCATATTCTGCTATTTTATTTGTTTTTCAATAAGACATCGAGTTTTTCCCGCAATTCCTGTTCCGAAAGGTCTACGCCGACAATGACCCCCGCTTTGTCCAACAAAAACATCTTCGGCACAGCAGTCACCCGGTAGTTTTTTGCCACCGGACAATCCCACCCTTTCAAAGAGGAAACATGCAGCCAAGGAAGATCCAAATCGGCAATCGCCTTTGTCCATGCCTCTTTCTTTTCGTCCAAAGAGACGCCGTAAATCTCTAATCCGGCAGCGTGATAAGCGTCATAAAGAGCTTTCACTTCGGGAAATTTCTTGCGGCACGGTCCGCACCACGAAGCCCAGAAGTCAACAATCACGCATTTGCCTCGCAAGTCGGACAAGCTGCATGTTTTTCCCTGCGGGTCTGTCAAAGCGATTTCGGGAGCCGTACCGCCTATGCGAATCTGTTTCTCTGCCGCCACTTTCTCCGCCAGTTCCTTGCCCATCCAGGAAGCCTTCACTTCCGGCGACAACGCTTCACTCTGGCGCACCAATTCGTCAAAGGGATACTCCGTCCGCAACATCTCCGTCAGGAACAAGGCAGTCGTACATAAGTAAAGGTTACTGTCAACCACGGGCACCATCGAAGCATCGTATTTGGCAAGTTCCGCCTTTCCTATACCAAACATGGCACACATCATACGGCTTAACATATATTCATCGGTGCAGGCAAGCATCTCCTGCTCCGGACTGCCTTTCACCGCCAATGTCGTAGCTGTCGAATCATATTTGCTTGGAGCAAAATAAGCAACTATCGGCTGCGCATCTATAAATACTTCTGTTTGAAATTTTCCTACCTTCAGCGTATATCTGTCCATCCGCTCCAGACGACCTTTCAATTGAAATTTACCTTGCCGTATTTCAACGGAATCCACAGCTTTCGCGTCATTCCCCCTGCCTTTCATCAGATAAACCATCTCTCCTTCCCCCTCTTTCCATTCACCGGATATCTGCCAGGATTTTTCCGATTGGCAACCCGCCAAAAAAGCCATGACGGTCATTGCCCATATCATCATCGATTTCATGTTCCCTCTCATTAAAAAGTGATGTTCAACCCTATCGTGTATGTAGGACGTTCAGACAGCTGAATGTCCGTGAATCCGCTCTGCACAGGGGTCTGCCCTTTCAATGCCTTGGCACTCCACACAAACGGATTGCTGGTGGAAAGCGACAACTCCAAACGCTGCAATTTCAATCGCTCGGCATCGAAAGAATAGGTCAAACCGATATTCGTACATTTCAGGTAATTGGCACTGACTACCCGATGGTTGCTATAGTTATACATTTCCCATGAGGTGTTGGCAATTTCAGGCACTTTTCCTGATGTAGAACTTGACCAATGATGTAACTCTCCCATAGAACTACCGTCAGGAAGCAATACCGGCACATCTGTCACCTTTTCATCTCCGGCATGTTGCCAACGGTTCAGGAACGTTCTGTTCAAATTACTCTCGGGACGTATCCGTGCATAATTGTTGTCATACAAACGGAACAAACGGGTTTTTGCTCCCACGCTGTAACTGAATGCCGCATTCAAACGCCAGCGCTTGTAATTCACGGTTGTACTCAATCCGCCGAAAATCTTCGGTTCACGGCGTCCGGATATTTCCAACACTTTCGTAAACACGTCATATTTGGTAGCTCCATAGAGCGATTCTCTTTCTTCTTCCATCGTATCAAACATCGGCGTACCGTCTTCCGGATTCAAACCGAGGAATTTATAGGAATAGAAGGAACTGATGGATTCTCCGTTAACCAATGCTGTTCCGTTCAAGAAATTCTCTTTCTCATACTGCTCCGCCGCCGGAGAAGAGTTTACTTCATTGTTGGCATGCGAGAAGGAGGTGGATATGTACCACCGTAAATCTTTTGTCTTAATCGGGCTGACCGTCAAGGAAACATCGTAACCGCTGTTGATGATTTCTCCACCGTTCACCACATAAGAGCGCATCCCGTTCACGCCGGAAATCTCTTTGTTCATATAGGCGTCCTGCGTTTTCTTGCGATAGTAGGAAGCCTCTACCATCAAGCGACGGCTGAACATGGAGAATTCGACGCCCAAGTTCAGCGAACTGGTTTTTTCCCATTTCAGGGCAGGATTGGGATAGATGTCGATTGTCGATACATATTCACCGAAATGGCTGCTCAACGGTTGTTTGGCAATAATCAATACCGGCGATTGGTTGTCAAGCATATTCCCCTGATAACCCCAGGAGGCTTTCACCCGCAAATCCTCAAACCACTCCTGGTCACCCTAGAAATGTTCCGCCACATTGTAGTTGAAAGAAGCGGACCAGATGGGCAACAATTTGTCGTTGCTCTGCTCGCCGAATTTATTGGAACCGTCGTAACGCATGTTTCCGTTGATGGTGAAAAGATTACGGAAGCTATAGGAAACACTGCCGTACCAGGACAACATGTTGTTCAGATTGTCCGTGATGGTCGGTGCATTTTCCCGCAACCAGGATTCATAGGCAGTGTAAACGCCTTGCTGCACCGTGATGAACTGTTTTCCGCGGTCGGGGTCATATCCGCGACTTACATTTCTGTATGCGTCATATTTCGAGGAGTTGGTCTCCATACCGACGGAGGCATTGATGTTATGCTGATCGTCCGTGCCGAAATATTTGTTGAAGTCGCCCTGCAGACGGAACATATAGGTTTTGGTACGCATTTCCTCTTTGGTCAGTTCTCCACCCACCGGCATAACGGAAGTATTATCGATATGTGCTCCATAATTGGCACGTCGAATGACTGCGGCATGGTAAGATTTTTCCCCCCAATAGCCCTCGATGTCTGTGTTATTGATACTATAGGAAAGGATAGCACCGATTTTCAGCCAGTTCCAAGGCTTGATGTCTACATTCGCACGCATGGTAACGGCGGAACTCTCCTGGCGCTTGCTGCTGTTATCCAGTTCATTCAGAATGTTGTAGTTGTATCTGTCCGACTTTTGATAAAAACTGTAATTTCCGTTTTCATCGTAAGCCGGAATGGCGCGGCTCGTATTGTAGGCATAGTTAATGGGAGCAATCTCCTCCTGATAGTATTTCCGCTTGGAAGTGTTGCCGTTCATATTGAACGAAGCCGCAAACCAAGGCGTGAAATTCATGTCCAGATTCAAGGTAGCCGTATAGCGGCGGTCTGAATTGGGCTTCACAACGTCGTCTTCCAGATTGACACCCACCGAAGAATAGTAGCGCACTTTGTCCGTACCGCCCGTCACGCTCAGCGTGTGCTGGGAAGAAAAGGCGTCGCGCGTCAGCAACTTGAACCAATCGGTGTTCATATCGCCTAAATAAGCCACCTGTTTCTGAAATTCATCGTAGGTAATCTGCCGGTTGTAGAAGTCCCGCAGCAGTTTCTCATAGCCTACCCAAGTTACATTGGAAGCATATTCATAACCCGCTTCCGCCAGTTCGCGCGACACGTTGAGGCGCTCCTTGGCGCTCATCAGGTCGATCTTCCGGTCGCTGTAACGGGGACGGAGTTTCAAGGTTCCCGTGCCCGAATAGGAAATCTGCGGCTCACCGATGTGACCGCGTTTTGTGGTAATCACTATCACGCCGTTGGCGGCTTTCGTTCCGTAAAGCGCCGTGGCGGAAGCATCCTTCAGTACGTCGATACGGTCAATGTCCTGCGGGTTCAAGCCCGAAATGGCGTTACCGATGCGGTTGATGTAATCGGGATCGTTCAGCTCGTCCGGCGAAATCTGCACGGGGTCCTGCACAATCACCCCGTCGATGACCCACAGCGGCTCGCGGTTACCAATCAGCGTGGAGGTTCCCCGGATACGGATGCGCGATGCCACACCCGATTCGCCGGAGTTGGTCATCACCATCAAGTCGGGGATCTGCCCCTCCAGCATCTTGTCGATGGTCGTCATGCCGGGAATCATGATATCCTCCGCCTTCACCGAGGTCACGGCGCTGGTGTTTTTGCGGCGATCTACCACTTGATAACCGGTCACCACCACCTCATCCATTTGTGTATTTTCTTCGCGCATCGTCACATTCACCTCTTTCTGTCCGGTATACGCCACCTCCTGCGTCTTCATGCCGATGAAGGAGAATAACAGGCGAACGTCCTCCGCATCGGGCAGGTCCAAGGCATAGTTTCCCTCAACATCGGTCACCCCGCCCATACCGGTGCCCTTGATCATCACCGTCACGCCGGGAAGGGGTTGTCCCTTCTCGTCGGTGACTTTTCCGACAAGGCGAACCGGAGTCGCCGGCGCTGCCGCCTGTTTTCTGATGACTACGTTATGCTTGTCAATGGAATAGGTCAGCCCCTTGCCTGCCAGCAATTTATCCAGCGCCCCCGCCAGAGAAACGTTTTCAAGACTGACGGAGCCGGTATTGTAACCACGCAATTCGTCAGAGTTAAAAAGGAAATTGTAGTGAGTCTGTTGACGCATTTCCTCCATGGCTTTCACCAATGTTTCACCCTGGCAGTTCAAAGTGACCGTCGGCGCACTTTGAGCCATAGACACGTACACGGAAAAACAGCATAGCGAGAGGCACAACGCCCAGCGTCCGAGCCGCTTTCCCAAATGGGGCAGGATTCCCCCTGTTCTTGTGTTTTTTTTCATACTTTTGTAAGATTAATAGATAAGTTGCAATAGGTAACTTTCGACGCCGGAGAATGGGACCAACATTCCCGGCGTTTTATCTTTTATCGCTTCTTGATGATGACTTTTCGGTTTTGCACGCTATAATCAAAATGGGCAAGCCGGGCAATGACCTCCAATGCTTCCGCCAAGGTTTCCGGGCGTTCCATATAGATGTGGAGTTTCATATCCGCCATTTCCGCCGTGTCATACACCATCTCGACGTCATACCAGCGTTCCAGCTCCTTCGCCACCTGCTGCCAGGAAGCCTCCTTGAACACAAACTCGCCGTTTTTCCACGACAGCACGGACATCAAATCCGCCTCGCAGACCGACAGTCCGTCCGGCAATATTTCGCACAATTCGCCGGGTTGCAACACCACCGTTTCATCGGCCGTCAGGACTTCCACCCTGCCTTCCACCAGTGTGGCGCACGTATGCTGTCCCTCGTATGCCCTGACGTTAAATTCCGTTCCCAATACGCGTACCGCTCCATCGGCAAATTCCACCACAAACGGATGCGCCTCGTCGTGCGCAATGTCAAAATAAGCCTCGCCGCTCAAGACGATTCTCCGCTCCGCCTCCGTAAAGAGAGTCGGGAATTTTATCCGGCTTTCGGCGTTCAACGTCACGACCGACCTGTCTGCCAATCTCAGGGTATATCCTTTTCCTTTGGGAACGATGATTTCACCATATTCCACCGCCGGAGCAAGCGCCGTATCCGCCGGCAATCGTTGTTCGGGCAAATCAGGCGTATCCCGCTTTTCCGCCACCGCCACAATCTCCTGCACCGTCCCCTCGTCCGTCAGTTCATAACAGCGACCATCGGGCAACACCAACTGCACGGCAGCAACCAACGGCTGCGAAGCCGAACCATCCGCCGACCCTTTCCAACGCAAATCCGCAAAGAAAAACACGCCCGCCACGACAGCAGCACTCGCCACGGCAATCCAACGGAAGACGGGTATCCGTTTCTTGCGTCTCCAACCGAACGTTTCACGCCACATCTTTTCCGTCCGGCAAGCCACTTCCTGCTCGTCCGGCATTTCCGACGCGTAAAATCGGCGGGCATCTTCCAGAAAACGTTGCCGTTCCTCATTGCCTGCCACCCAAGCCGTCACGTTCCGCTCCTCTTCATCCGAAGCCACGCCCGACACCACTCGTTTTATATTTCTTATGTCCATAATCCTTTAGATTGTCTATGTATATAACAACCGAATTTGAAAACGAGGGACAAGAAAAAGAAGAAAAAATTAGAAAATTTTTGACCAAAAATAAGGTAACAACAATCCCACACACTCCGGCATAGCTTCGCGGATAAATTTGTAAGCCCGTTTGACGTGGGTCTGGACGGTAAATTCCGTCAACCCCAGTTCCTCCGCAATCTCTTTGTAGCTCATACCTTTGAACACCTTCAACTCCAATACCCGTCTTTGCTGTTCCGGAAGTCGTTGCAGGCACTGCCGCAATTGCTCCAGCAACTCGCTGTCGTCCTCATATTCCAACGTGCCGGCATATATCAGCGATTCCGTCAGTTTCTCGCGATGCGCATCCTCCACCTTCAAATGTTTGTAGTAATTCAGGCAGGCATTCTTTACAGACGTATAGAGCCAGGCATCTATCATCGTCCCGTCGGACAAGTCCCCGAAAGTGGACCACAAGGTCATAAAAGTATTCCGCACGATATCCTCCGCCTCCTCGGAATTCATCACATACGACAAAGCGAACCGATACAGCCGGGGCACCATGGTCCGCCACACCTGTTCAAAAACCTCTTCGGGTTTCCTTTTCAATGCTTTTGCCGTTACCTGGACATCCATTTCGCAAATGTAGCAAATCTTTTAAAAATCCCGTACAACACTTTTGTAATCTAAAGGAGTTTTATAATTTTACACTGCCAAAAAACAAAAATTTACATACTGATAAGACAATATGGATTATGGTATCTTTGAGCTGCTAAAGCTCATCGGTTCGCTGGGTGTTTTCCTGTACGGAATGAAGCTGATGAGCGAATCCCTCCAAAAACTCGCCGGTAACAAAATGCGTCAGATTCTGGCGGCAATGACCTCCAACCGCGTCACCGGCGTTCTCACCGGTATCTTTATCACGGCACTTATCCAAAGTTCCTCTGCCACGACCGTTATGGTGGTCAGCTTTGTGAACGCCGGTCTGCTGGACCTGGTCGGCTCCATCGGGGTCATACTCGGGGCAAACGTCGGCACGACTGTCACCGGCTGGCTGGTTGCCGGACTGGGACTCGGAAAATTCAGTATGAGCGATTTGGCATTGCCCATCATCGGATGCACACTGCCTCTGCTGTTTTCCAAAAAACGGTCGCGCAAGAACTGGGGAGAAATGTTTGTCGGCTTCGGTCTGTTGTTTTTGGCACTGCGTTTCCTGCAAGAGTCCATGCCCACCAACCTGCACGATTATCCGGGGGTGGGCGACTTCATACAGAAAATCAGCAATCTCGGCTTCCGCTCGTGGATTATCTTCCTGCTGATTGGTGCCGTGCTGACCACCCTTTTCCAATCGTCCTCCGCCACCGTGGCGCTGACCCTGGTGATTTGCACCAAAGGCTGGATTGGCTATGAGGATGCCGCCGCCATGATTATGGGAGAAAACATCGGTACCACCATCACGGCAAACCTTGCCGCCGTCGTCGCCAACGTACCGGCAAAACGGGCGGCACTGGCCCACTTCATCATCAACGTATTCGGCGTGATATGGCTCTTCGCCATCTTCAACCCCTTCCTGAATTTTATCGGAGAACTCAGCGTTACGCTCCACCTTTCCCGATACAACCCCGTTTATTCCAACCCGCAACTGCTGAACGAAGCCTTTGCGCCGGAAACGCGCGCCGGTGTGCTGGCATCCATAAACGCCGCCATGCCGCTGGTATTGTCCTTGTTCAACACGTTGGCAAAAGGAATCAACGTCGTCATACTAATCTGGTTCACGAGACTGCTGGCAAAAATAGTCAGCCGACTGATACCGCCCAAAGCGGGAGAAGACTCCTTCAAACTGAAACACATCAAAATCGGCATACTTTCCACGCCAGACGCCTCTTTGTTCCAGGCAAAACAGGAAATATCCCTTTACGGGCAGAATACGCTTCAAATGTACAAGAAAATGGTACAATCGTTCAACAGTTCGCCCGGCGACTTTGAAAAAGAGCTCGAGAAACTCCAAACATTGGAAGACGAAAGCGACCAGGTGGAAGTGGACATTGCCGACTACCTGACCAAAGTATCCGAATCCCGGCTCTCCACCGAGAACTCACAGCGTGTCCGTGCCATGTTCAAAATCGTTTCGGAAATTGAAAGCGTCGCGGACTCCATCCTGAATCTCGCCAAAGCCATCTACCGCCGGAACGAACACGGCAGCGATTTTCCCGAAGAGCTTTCCAACAAGTTGCACCACATGTTTTCGCTGGTAGAAGATTCCATTGTCATTATGTGCTCCAACCTGAATATGGAATACACGCAGGTCAATGCCAAAAAAGCCTACGAAATCGAACAAGCCATTAACGACTACCGCACTATCCTGAAACAGGAACACCTGCTGGCGGTCGAAGAAAAACGGTACGACTATTCACTGGGCATCATCTATGCCGATATGTTCTCCGAATGCGAAAAAATCGGAGACTACACCATTAATGTGACCCAGGCTATCAAAGAAATCGGACATACGGAATAACAAAGAACAAGCATATTATGGCACAAGAAGACGTATTTAAAAAGTTAGTGGCCCATTCCAAGGAATATGGGTTTGTGTTTCCGTCCTCGGACATATACGACGGCTTAGGCGCAGTCTACGACTACGGACAATATGGCGTGGAACTGAAAAACAACATCAAAAGATACTGGTGGGAATCCATGGTTCGGTTGCACGAAAACATCGTCGGAATCGATTCTGCCATCTTTATGCACCCCACCATCTGGAAAGCCTCCGGACACGTGGACGCTTTCAATGACCCCCTGATTGACAACAAGGATTCCAAAAAACGATACCGGGCGGACGTCCTCATCGAGGACCAAATCGCCAAATACGATGAGAAAATCGAGAAAGACGTGGAGAAAGCCCGGAAACGGTTCGGGGAGAAATTCGACGAAGCGCTGTTTCGCCAGACCAATCCCCAAATCCTGGAACACCTGCGCAAACGGGACGCACTGGTCGAAAGGATGTCCGACGCCCTGAATAAAAACGACTTGGAGGCAGTGCGCCAGATTATCCTGGACGAGAAAATCGTCTGCCCGATTTCAGGCACCTGCAACTGGACCGAAGTGCGCCAGTTCAACCTGATGTTCGCCACCGAAATGGGCTCGACCGCCGAAGGCGCCAGCAAAATCTACCTGCGCCCGGAAACGGCACAGGGCATTTTCGTGAACTTCCTGAACGTGCAGAAAACAGGACGGATGAAAATCCCCTTCGGAATCGCGCAAATCGGCAAGGCGTTCCGGAATGAAATCGTGGCTCGCCAGTTCATTTTCCGGATGCGGGAGTTTGAACAAATGGAAATGCAATTCTTCGTGCGTCCCGGCTCGGAACTGGAATGGTTCAAGAAATGGAAGACCACCCGTATGAAATGGCATCAGTTGCTGGGCTTCGGCGAAGAAAATTACCGTTTCCACGACCACGAGAAGCTGGCGCACTATGCGAATGCCGCTACCGACATCGAATATAAGTTCCCCTTCGGCTTCAAGGAGGTGGAGGGCATCCATTCCCGGACCGATTTCGACCTGTCGCAACACCAGAAGTTCTCCGGCAAGAAGATACAATATTTCGATACCGAACTGAACGAATCCTATGTGCCTTACGTCATTGAAACGTCTATCGGCGTAGACCGGATGTTCCTGCAAGTGATGTCGGCAGCCTACTGCGAGGAAGATTTAAGCAAGGACGGCAAACAGGATTCCAGAGTCGTATTGCGTCTGCCCGCCGCGCTGGCTCCGGTCAAAATGGCCATTATGCCCCTGGTGAAGAAAGACGGACTGCCGGAAAAGGCACAGGAAATTATGGACTTGCTGAAATACGATTTCAACTGCCAATACGATGAGAAGGACTCCATCGGCAAACGCTATCGCCGTCAAGACGCTATCGGTACGCCGTTCTGCATCACCATTGACCACCAGACGCTGGAAGACAATGCCGTAACCATTCGCGACCGCGACACGATGCAACAAGAACGTGTCGCCATCGACCGGCTTTTTGGCATCCTAAAAGAAAAATGCGATATGCAGACCTTGCTCCGGAAAATCACGGAGTAAGCCGTCCGACCAGCGAATTTCAATAAAAGAGTATCTAAGCACCCCAAAAGTTTTATGTCCAACTTTTGGGGTGTTGTTCAAAAGATAGCACAATATTTAAATTCCCTGCTTTGGCTAAATAAAAATGTATGTTTTGGCTAAAAATTTTTCCCTGTTTTGGCTAAAATAAATTCCCTATTTTGGCGGTATAGGGATTGTCAGGAAAGTACAATGGGTATTGCCAATCATCAAGTAATACGATAAAAAAGCACTCGTTTTGAGTGCTTTTTTATTCAGGGCGGTTAATACTGAACCAAGGAAGAACCTTTTAGGCTCCAAATATCTCTTCAAATTTGGCTTTTTTCAATGCCAGGTTTTCTCCGCTATTGAATTTA
>CAYNXE010000031.1:13288-15015 GCA_964400995.1 uncultured Odoribacter sp. | reverse complement strand
TTGAGGAGATTGAAAAATTGTAAGTACATGGCGAAAGCAACGAATAGCGCAGGAAGTCATGTTCTTGCGTTATTTTTATGTTTTTGAGGATAGTTGTTCCGTTGTTGTGCAATGCTTATATTTGTCATGTTAAAATATTCATGTATGGGATTTTTCTTGGGGATTCGGGCGTATGGCAAAGCGTTTGAAATTTTGTTCAGTCGCAGGTTCTGGTGGTTTTTATTGTTTCCGGTGTTGATTTTGTTGGTTTTGTTTGTCGGCGGAAATCTCTTGGTTGCCTATGCCGGGGAATGTCTTTACGGGCTGATTGAAAATCAGATCAAGGGTTGGGTGGATGGAATAGACTGGTTGCAATGGGTTGGTGGCTTCTCCAATGTGTTTTTCAAAATCGTTTTGAGAATCGTTTATTTCTTTTTGTTTGCGACCTTTGGCGGATACATCGTTTTGATACTGATGTCTCCGGTCTATTCTTGGCTTTCGGAACGAACGGAGGCTTATTTGTCCGGGAAAAAATACCCTTTCGGTTGGAAGCGGTTGTTTTGGGAGATATTCAGGGGGCTGGGAATCGCTTTGCGGAATATGTTTGTTCAGTTGCTGTTTTTCCTTGTCTTTTTTCTGTGTTCGTTTATTCCGGTGGCTGGGGTGTTGGCTCCTTTCGCCTTGTTTTTCACCTCTGCCTATTTTTATGGTTTCTCATTCATGGATTATGCCATGGAAAGAAAGCGTTTCAACGTCAGGGAGAGTGTCCGATATGTGAATCAGCATATCGCTTTGACCATGGGAATAGGCAGTGTTTTTGCGTTGGTTTTGATGATACCGTGGATTCGTATTATCGCTTGTTGTTTTGTATCTCTGCTTTCGGTCATTGCCAGCATGGTGGCGTTGCATGAAACAGAAACGGCGGAGAGGGACGGTTTTATATCCGTCAAGGACTAAGCGGACAAATCCGGATGTTTCTTAGTCCTTGACGTTGCTTTTTAAAACTGGAGCAACATGGCGCCGCAGGAATAGCCTCCGCCGAATACGGCAAGTCCCACCAAGTCTCCCGTTTTTACCTTATCGAGATTCTCTGACAGGGAAATGGCACAACTCGGGCTTCCTGTATTTCCCCGTTGTTCTATGTTCACCAGGAAACGTTCTTCCGGAATATCTGTTTGTTTGGCAATGGTCTTGATGATTCGCTGGTTTGCCTGGTGGGAAGATATCCAGGTCAGGTCCTGTACCGTTTTTCCGTAATTCCGGGTCACTTGTTCCAGGGCTTCCACCATGTAATGGCAGGCATTCACGAAAACATCCCTGCCTTCCGGCATCCCGATACCTCCGTTTCGAGGGCGCAAGAATACGGCTTCATCGGCTTTACCGATATGTCCCAATCCCCGGGTATAGATGTCGACGATTTTGGGGTCGTTTCCGTTATAATTTTTCGGTGAAATGAACACGGCAATGGCGCCGTCCCCCCATAGATGACCGCTTTGAGGGTCTGTTTCGTTGGCATAAGCCGAATTGTGTTCGGAACCGATGACAAGGGCTTTGGTCGCCTTGCCCATGGCAAAATAGCCTTGGGCGATTTCCATGGCGTTAATAAAAGAAGAACAGGCGGCTGAAACGCTCAGGCACCGGGCGTGTTCTATGTGATAGCGGCGTTGCACCATGTGTGCCGCAGTCGCCACCGTATCGTAAGGGGAATAAGTCGCTGCAATAATCAGGTCGACTTCTTCTATCGGGAA
>CAYNXE010000031.1:0-13188 GCA_964400995.1 uncultured Odoribacter sp. | reverse complement strand
AAAATGGCTTGTTCTTTGCCGGCTTGTAATATCCGGGTCAAGAGCTGGCGTTCTTTTATATCGATTCCTTTCCTCAGCTGTTCAACTCGCAGGTTGTTAAAAATGAAATCATAACGGATGTATTTGTTTTGTCTCACCAAATTGTCGATGACATTGAAACGGGCTAAAATGTATAATTTCAGTTTCCGGTCCGGTGAAAGAACAGAATCGGCAGCTCTTTGCAGTTTTTCGTTTATGTTCTTCACGTGGTCTTCTACGACATACCGATAAATCTCCTCCTTGCTTTTGAAGTGCATATACAATGTCCGACGACTCATGTGCGCCGCATGGGCAATGTCGTTCATCGTGGCTTTGTATACACTGATTTCAGTAAATAGTGATTTAGCTACATGAATGATTTTATTTTTGGTTCTGCTTAGTTTTGTTTTCATAGGCTGTTGTGAAATCAAATTTGCACAAACAGCGAAATTTTGTGCAAATCTAATTGTTTTTTCCAATATCTTCATACAAAGATAGAAATTAAAAACGAGAAAGCGAGCAGAAATGGGCGATAAATCTGTGAATAAGTGTTTTAAGCAAGATGTTAAAATATCCGTAACCTCATTGGGCGGAACAATGCTTATTCGCGGAACCGGACTTTGCGTTCAGTTTACATGGGATTGGCATGACCTTCGACAAAGGTGCGCTCAATCTTTTCCGTGGTGAATTTATGACAAATGTCATGTTTTGTTGAAAATACAGATAGTATATTTGCACACGATTGCGGAAGGGGGTGAGGTGGGAGAATGAAGCTAAAAATAATGCGGAACTCAAATATCCGATGTATGAATGTGACAAAGATTTCTTTTTATAAGGAAAAGATTTTTTCAGCGCACTGGTTTCAGACCTGGGCGACTCTTTTGTTGGGGTCGATGGTTATTGCTTCTGGCTATACTTTTTTCATGACCCCTTATCAGATTGTGCCGGGTGGAATATACGGCATATCTACCATTCTGAACTGGAAACTGGGTTTTCCGATAGGTATGGCCGCTTTGTGTTTTAATCTGCCGTTGAGTTTGATTGGCTTCAAGATACTGGGACGGGATTTCGGATTTCGTACTTTTATTTGTTTTTGGTTGGTTGCGTTTTTTGCAGACGGTATGCCTTGGATGCTGGAACATGTTTGCGGGTATTCGTCGGCATTTGCACACGACCCCTTGCAGTTGGTGAAGGGAGGGATAAACAATCCGGACTCGGCGAAAGAAGGGGTGTTGTTGGCCAGTATATTCGGAGGGGTTGTCATTGGTGTCGGCGGCGGTTTGATTTTTAAAACCCGTTCTTCCAGCGCGGGTACCGATGTGCTGGCTGCCGTTTTGCACAAGCTGACCCGCAAGCCTTTGGGAACGATGCAAATGACCGTCGATTTGATTATTGTCGTGTTGGGATTTATCGCTTTCCCGGATTGGAAAACGCCGTTCTATTCCCTGATTACCATTTTCATCATGGGCAAAGTGATTGATATTGTGATTGGTGGGTATTCGAACGACAAGACTTTTTTCATCGTTTCTGAGAAAACCGAGGAACTCAGACACTACATTTTGGAGGAGTTGCATCGGGGCGGTTCCATTGTGCCGGTAAACGGTATGTGGAACAGGACGGAGAAAGAGATGATTATGACCGTGGTGACCCGGAAAGAGGTCACTACGCTTCAGAGAGCCATTCAGCAAATCGACCCCCACGCTTTCACCATGATTCTGAATGCCCAGGAGATTATGGGACAAGGTTTTAAAAGAATGGACTGGGACGACAAATAAGGCCAGCTTTGGGATTCTCGCAATTATCTTTTGCTTTCAAATAGTTGGGTCGCTCTTTTGAATATGCCTTGCACATAGGCGATAGCCATACCGTAATTGCTAACCGGAATTTGCGCTTCGACGGCAGGTTGCAGGCGATTGTATAGTTGTCGGGAGGTGATCATACATCCTCCGCATTGAATGATTAAGGCATAGTCGGAGAAGGGTCGTTGGATTTCGTCCAGTCCTGCCACGAAATCGAATGACAATTGTTTGCCGGTATATTTTCTCAGTAAATTCGGAATCTTAATCCTGCCTATGTCTTCACAGGATACGTGATGCGAGCAGGATTCGAGCATCAGAATCCGGTCGTTGTCTTTCAATGCTTCTATTTTCGGAGTGCCCTCCAGGTATTTTTCAAAATGACCTTTTTGGTGTGCCAGAATGATGCTGAAACTGGTAAGCGGTATGTCTTCGGGGACGAGGGATGCCACTTTGCCGAATACCTGACTGTCGGTGATGACCAAATCGGGTTTCGGAGAATTGCCGGCGAAGAAGGCGGGAAGCTCTTCGGGTTGCAGGACGGTACCGATACAATGGTGATTCAGTATGTCCCTCAATACCTGAACCTGAGGAAGAATCATTCTGCCGGCAGGAGCTTCGCTGTCAATCGGGGTGACCAGCATGACCCGTTGTCCGGGAGTGACCAGTCCTTCCAGCGGGGCAGGTGTTTTTCGTGCACCAATCAGTCGGGCAATGGCTTCCAACAGGGCGGAACAATCCGGCTGCCGGGTAGAAAAAGCGATGGTGTCGGTATGAAATCTTTTTTTCATTTCCTGGCAGAATGCGGAAGAAGGAGGGACAAGGTCTGATTGGTTGTGGAGAATCAGAAAAGGCTGATCATAGGTTTGGAAATGGCGAATCAGCTGTTCTTCGTGGGTGCTGAACCGATTGTTCGTGACAACCAGAATGGCTATGTCTGCCTCCTTGATTGTTTCCAGTGTTTTGCGGGTCCGTAATGCTCCGATGGCTCCTTCGTCATCGATGCCGGCGGTGTCTATCAGTACGAGCGAGGCGACTCCGGGGAGTTCATAGCTTTTTCTGACCGGGTCGGTGGTGGTGCCGGCGATATCGGATACAATGGCTTTTTGCTGTCCTAAAATGCAGTTAATCAGCGAACTTTTACCCGTGTTTCGCCGTCCTGTGATGACTATGTGTATTTTATCCGCCACGCTTTCCGAAACCTGCTTATTTATATAATCTTACGTCCTCTTCCGTGATGGTCGGATTGCCCAGGATAATCAATCTTTCTACGACGTTGCGCAGTTCCCGGATGTTTCCTGTCCATTCGTACTCTTTGAGGGTTTCAATGGCCTCCGGAGTAATGCTTTTGGGAGCGATTCCCATTTCCTGGCAAATGGTTTCCAGAAAATATTCCACCAATTCCCGGATGTCTTCCGGTCGGTCTTTCAAAGCGGGAACGTCGATGATGATGACGCTCAGGCGGTGGTACAGGTCCTCGCGGAAGGTTCCCTTGGTGATTTCTTCTTTCAGGTTCTTGTTCGTTGCGGCGATGACCCGGACATCCACTTGGATGTCGTTGTCGCTGCCGATGCGGCTGATTTTGTTTTCTTGCAAGGCGCGAAGGACTTTCGCTTGCGCTTCCAGGCTCATGTCGCCGATTTCATCGAGGAACAGGGTGCCCCCGGAGGCCAGTTCAAATTTCCCCTTTTTCTGCTTGATGGCGGAAGTAAACGAACCTTTCTCATGCCCGAATAGTTCGCTTTCAATCAGTTCGGAGGGAATGGCGGCGCAATTGACTTCGATGAACGCCTTGTCGTGGCGATTGCTTTGTTCATGCAACTGGTGCGCAACCAGTTCCTTGCCGCAGCCGTTTGGTCCGGTAATCAATACCCGTGCATCCGATATGGCAACCTTGTCAATCAGGACGCGGATGTGTTCCAATGCCTGGGAGCTGCCAATCATCTCATATTTCTTGCTGACTTTCGTTTTCAAAGTCGCAGTTTCCTGTACCAGTCGATTTTTATCCGTGGCATTTTTTATCGTGATGAGAATCCGGTTCAAATCCAGGGGCTTCTCGATGAAATCGTAAGCGCCTTTTTTGATGGCTTCAATGGCGGTGTCGATCGTGCCGTGTCCGGAGATCATGATGACGGGTATTTCTGTGGTAAATTCCCTGATGCGATGCAATACTTCGATTCCTTCCATTTTGGGCATTTTGATATCGCAAAAAACGACTTCCGGTTTTTCGGTTTTTACGGCAACCAGTCCTTCCATGCCGTTTTCTGCCAATACGACTTCATGTCCCTCGAAAGACAAAATGTCTTTCATGGAGTTGCGAATGCTCTTTTCATCGTCGATTACAAGTATTTTGGCCATAGTGTTCATTTTATCGGAATGGCAAAAGTAAAAAATAAAAGGGAAGATAGGGAAAAAGATGGGATTGAGTTTCATGTTTTTTGATTTTTGAATTAAATTTGTTTCCATGGATTTGTAGTCGGCAGGTATTGTTTTTCAGATCATGCTAATATGAAGTATTTTTGGACGCTTTTAATCATTGTTTTGCTCGTTTGTCCGGAGGGGTACGCCCAGCGTAAGAAGGTCGGTGTGGTATTGAGCGGAGGAGGTGCCAAGGGGGTTGCGCACATCGGTGTCCTGAAAGTGCTGGAAGAGGCGGGGATACCCATAGATTACATTTCCGGAACGAGCATGGGTGCCATTATCGGAGGCCTGTATGCTGTCGGTTACGACGCCAAGGCTCTGGACAGCATGGTGCGGGTGCAGAACTGGCCTTTTTTATTGAGCGACAAGGTTTATCGCTATAATTTGCCATTCTCTGAAAAGGAATCCAATGAAAAATATTTGATTTCGCTCTCTTTTTCCCAGGAAAAAGGTTTTAAGATGCCGGCAGGATTTGTCAGCGGCCAGAATATTTACAACTTGTTTTCTGATTTGACGGTGGGGTATCATGATTCCGTCTCTTTCAGGCATCTGCCCATTCCTTTTGCCTGTGTCGCCGCAAACATGTTGGACGGAAAGGCGGTGGTCATGGATAGTGGCATATTGCCGGTGGCTATGCGGGCAAGCATGGCGATACCCGGTGTTTTTGCCCCGGTGCTGCTGGACAGCATGGTTTTGGTGGACGGGGGTATCTCCAACAATTTTCCGGTGGATGTGGCAAGGGACATGGGGGCTGAAATCACGATCGGGGTGGATTTGAGTACGGGATTGAAAGATGCGGAGGGATTGAATAGCGCAATGGGGATCGTAGACCAGTTGACCGCTTTCATGGGCATGGAAAGCTATGAGCGGAACAAGGCTTCTGTGGATTTGTACATGAATCCCGATTTAAAAGGTTATTCGGCAGCCAGTTTCACCTCGGAGGCCATTGACACGATGATTCTGCGAGGGGAGAGGATTGCGAGGGCGAATTGGGATAAAATCATGGAATTGAAAAAACAGATTGGTTTGGAAGCGGACGAAGACGATGCACCTCATGTGGACAACAAATTTCTGCGCACGGATACGTTGTCAATTGGCAGAATCTTTATCGAGGATATTCGGGAGCATGATGAAAAATGGGTTAGAAGTCAGTTGGGAATCAAGGAATTTTCGACAATCACGTTGGATGGTCTGCACAAAGCCATTGCTTTTTTGTATGGGACGGGGGCTTTTTCCAATGTCAGTTATGCCTTGAACGGAGACCAGACGTACGACCTGACTTTGAGGTTGAAGGAGAGACCGGCAAGTTCGCTGAATCTGGGATTTCGTTTCGATTCCGAGGAAATGGCGTCCATTTTGCTGAATACGACGCTTAGCCACAGGATGCTGCGGGGGTCGCGCTTGTCGGTGACCGGACGGTTGAACAAAAATCCCTATGTGCTGGTGGATTATTCGTTCGGGAATACTTTCCTGCGCAAATTGGGGATTTCTTATATGTACAAGTATAATGACATCAACTTGTATGACCACGGGGACAAGGTGGACAATGTCACTTTTGCCTATCATCGGGGTGATGTGAACGTGTCGGATATTTATCTGCGTAATTTCAAGTTTCAGCTGGGGATTCGTTACGAGTATTTCAAATACAAGTCGATTCTTTACAATTCCGATTATTTGCCTGAGATTGTTTCTTCCAGGGGTTTTGCCAGTTATTACGCTTCCGCCTTCCTTGATACTTATGATACGAAATATTATCCGGACAAGGGCTTGTTGTTTAAGGCGGAGTATTCGCTTTATACGGACAATATGCTGAATTACAACGGCCATGTCCCCTTTTCGGCATTGATGCTGGATTTCGAGCCGACGGTTCGCCTGACACGCAGGGTGTATTTGTTGCCTGCCCTTTACGGCAGGGTATTGATAGGGCGTGAAGTTCCCGCACCTTATCTGAATTGCATGGGCGGGGAAGTGGCAGGACGTTATGTTGCCCAGCAAGTGCCTTTCTACGGAATACATAATCTGGAATTGTGTGAGAATACGATATTGGCGGGTCGGTTGGCTTTGCGTTATCGCCTGGGTAGACGGCATTATTTGATTTTGACCGGGAATTACGCCAAGCAGGTGGACAATTTTTTTGATATCGTGAAAGGCGATGACATCTGGGGCGGTGGAATGGGATATGCTTACAACAGCATTATCGGACCGATTAGCATTACTTTCGATGCGTCGAACTGGAACAAGACCCCGGGATTTTACTTTAATTTAGGTTTTTATTTTTAGCCATAGATGAAAAATGCGGTTGTTTTGCTTATCTGTTTATGGGGACTGACGGGGTGCAGGCAGTCTGTCGTTTACCGTTATGCCGAGGGGAAGATTTACGGTACGTTTTACCACATTTCTTATGCTTCCTCTGGAGATTTGCATCGGGAAATCCGGGAGCGAATGGAAGCGGTAAATGCCTCCTTGTCCATGTTCAATCCCCATTCTGTCATAGCGAAGATAAACCGGAACGAAAGCAACCGGACCGATTCTTTGTTCCGGAAGATGTTTGACATGGCTCAAGAGGTGTATCGGCAGACGGAGGGAGGATATGACATCACGGTGGCACCGTTGGTGAATGCCTGGGGGTTCGGGGTCGGACAGAAAGATTTTCCGGATTCGGCACGGGTGGATTCGCTGCTTTTGCTTGTGGGGATGGATAAATTGCGGCTTGCCGGGGAGGAGTTGATAAAGGCTTTGCCGGAGATGAAACTGGACGCCAGTTCCATTGCCAAGGGATTGGGAGTGGATTTGGTGGCGGAATACCTGGAGGAGAAAGGCGTTGCCGATTATATGGTTGAAATAGGCGGCGAGGTGCGGGTAAAGGGACAGAGCGGCAAGGGACGCCCCTGGCGCATCGGCATAGACCGTCCGGAGGATGACGCGACCGGTGAAAGAAGACAGTTGCAAATGGTGGCAGAATTGGCATCGGGAGCGTTGGCGACTTCCGGCAATTACCGCAATTTTTATCTCCATGAAGGAAAAAAATATGCCCATACGATAAACCCCCGGACCGGTTTTCCTGTCCAAACAGAAATACTGAGTGCTTCCGTATGTGCTCCTTCCTGCATGGAAGCGGATGCTTACGCTACCGGATTCATGGTGGTGGGACTGGAAAAGGCGAAAGAAATCATTTGTCGCCAACCAAATTTGGAAGGTTGTCTGATATACGAAGTTGACGGGAAAATAAACGTGTGGATATCGGACGGATTGAAGCGGTTGCTGGTGTCTTGAGTGGCGTATTCCCGGGCAAGGGGTGGCAAGGCGTATGGATTTAACAATGGTCGGGTTGCCGGACCTGACGTAGCGGGGATGTGATGAACATAAAGGGAATCGGGATATTACTCATTTTGTTGTTGGGGGCAGAAAAAAGGTTTGTCATGGCAAACGCTGTTCCTGACATGCGGGAGTCCGTTTCTGTCTCAGGGGATTCGCTGTTGCCAAGGGAGCGCATGACTCCCGTCCGTCTTTATTCTTTCAGGGATACATTGCTGCCGGTGTTTGTCCGTCCCACGAGCGTGGTGAACAGAACAAACGCGGTGTATTTGCCGGACAGCCTCATTCGGGAAAGTCTTGTCTATGAATATACCAAAATCAAGGATTTCGCCAACAGAAGCAAATTTACCCGGGAACTTTATAAAATGGTTTTTGTGAGTCCCAAGCGGGGACAAGTGAATGTGATGCGCACTCAAAACAGTGAAGAGCGGTTCAAGGCGTTCAGGGGAAAAGAAATCCGTGAAGTGTCGGTCAAGGTGTTGCCTCCATACGGTAGTAGTATTTACGATACCACCTATTACGAGGAAGACATCAGTTGGGTGAAAATGCTGGCCAACAAAACCCACATGAGTACCGCGGAAAGGGTGATCCGGAAACAGCTGACTTTTAAAGCCGGTACGCCGTTGAATCCTTTTGAATTGGTGCAGAATGAAATCTTGTTGCGTGATTTGGACTATATCAATGATGTGACCATCACGGTGGCAAAAGAGGTTTCGGATACCAATCTGGTGAATGTCCTGGTGATTTGCAAGGACCAGCTATCCTGGGGCGGGAGCGTGGAATCCAATTTCTTGAACTCTTTCGGCTTGGGGGTGGACAACAAGAATTTCATGAAACTGGGGCATGTGGTGAACTATGAAATCAGTTACCGGGGAACCAAGGAGAAGAAGTGGGGGAATATTTTGGAATACAAAGTAAATAGCGTTTGGGGCTCTCACATCAATATCCGGGGATTTTACCGGAACGATTACAAGGAGAAAGAAATTCGTGGGGAGATTGAACGTCCTTTTCTGACCAGCCGGATGAAATGGGCGGGAGGTCTGGACTTCGGCAGGGTGTATTATTCGGAAGAATTGCCCGACCGGAATGTCACCCGGTTGGACGAGCTTTTTGATTATCATTATCAGGATGTCTGGGTGGGGAGGTCGTTTCAGTTGCCTTTCCGGTACAGTTACAACCGGAACATGTACGTCACTACCCGTTTCTTTACTACCCTGTTCAACAATCGTCCGGTGGTCAGCAGCGACACCAATCATCTATATCACAACCGACTGGATTATTTCAGTGCTTTCACCTATACGAAAATAAAGTATTACAAGGCGAATCTGATTTACGATTTCGGGCGGACGGAGGATATTCCGACGGGACTGTTACTTGGTTTTATCGCCGGTTATGAAAAGAGCGAATACGATAAATTCGGCTATGTGGGGGCACAGGCGAGGTATTCCCATTTCAATAAATATACGGAGCGTTATTATGCGATGGATGTGGCGTTGGGTTCTTATGTCGGCGAGGACGGTTTCGAAAGAGGAGTGCTCAGGATAGAGGGAAATCACATCAGCAACCTTTGTCGCTTGGGAAATCTGAAATTCCGTTTTTACAACGATGTGCGCTATCTTCGGGGCATCCGGCGTTATCCTGCCGATTACGTGTATATGGAGGACCGGGACATCCGTGGTTTTTCTTCCGATTCGTTGCGGGGTAACCAAAGACTTTCGTTGAGCCTTGCCTCAACGTTTTTCCTGCCTTACATCAAAAAGGGGTTCAGAATCGCTGTTTCAGGTTTTGTGGATGCCGGGATGCTTGCCGCGGAAGGTCATGCTTTGAGTCGGAGCAAGGCTTACTGGGGAATCGGAGCAGGGCTGAATCTGCGAAACGATAATCTGGTCGTCAAGAATCTGAGCCTGCGTTTTACTTTTTACCCGACCGTTCCTGTTGACGGCAGAACGATTCAAGCCGTGGTGACCAGCGGGCAGAGAGGGGGATTTTATGACTATCGTGTAACAAAACCTCAGGTAATTCAGTATGAGTGATTGGCAACGGTAGGTCATATCTTTAACGGGCGACAATGGAAAATATTGCTGCGGCGGATATTTGGTTCGGATTTGTTATCGCTTTTATTGCTTCGGCATCCACTTTCATGGGGGCGATGACCTCGTTGTATTTCAAGAGCGTGAACCAGAGGACGCTGGCGGTTATCTTGGGGTTTGTCGCAGGAATCATGTTGTACACCGCTTTTATGAAGCTGATGCCGGACGCCATTCATGTCCTGTCGGAACAATTGCCTGAAAAGAAAGTGAAACTGATGACGACCTCTTTTTTCTTTTTGGGGCTTTGCCTGCTTTATCCGCTGGGGTATCTGGTCGGGATATGGAAGAAGGGCGAGCGTAAGAAATACGACGAGTCGATGTTGCATTACCGAAGGATTGCCCTGCTGATATTGTTTACCATTAACGCCCATAGTTTTGTGGAAGGACTGGCGACCTTTTTGTCTTATCTGACCGCTCCTTTGGTGGCTATTCCCTTGGTGGTGTCTATCATCGTGCATAATTTCCCGGAGGGGATGACGATTGGTGCCTTGTTCAATAGAATCAGCGAGACCATGGGACGACGGCGGGCGATATCGTACAGTGTCGTTGCTTCGCTTTGCGAACCTCTCGGGGCGGTTACGGCTTATCTCTTTATCCTGAGGTATTCGACACCGGTGTTAAACGGTATGTTAAAAGCATTTTTGTCCGGTCTGCTGGTGGCAACAGCATTGAATGAACTGATTCCCAATTCCCAACTGAAAGGTAACCGCCGGATTTCGGTGCAGAGCATTATCGCCGGTATGTTTGTCATGGGCATTGTGCTTGTCGGCGGCGCTTATTTTTGAGCGTTTACGATTGGTCCTTCTTACGTTTGAACAGTCGTTTGAAAAATCCCTCTTTGGTCGTTGTGTGGGGAGAATTTTCCATGTTTTCGGGACGCTTGATTGGCTCTAGTTTGCGGTTGGTGATTTTGTCAATGAGATTCAAGTGTTCTTTGAACTCGGGCACCTCTTCTTTAAGGGTGGAGAACGAAGGCACTGGGAAAGTCAGATTTTTCCAGTTGTCGAAGGTATTGCTTTTCGTGCAGAGCTGCATGAACTCCCCGAAAATGGGTAACGCCATATTCGCTCCTTGCCCCAGACGGATCGTATTGAAATGGATGTTGACATCGTTGGCACCGACCCGGACTCCGACAACCAGTTGCGGATGATACCCGATAAACCAGCCGTCCACTTGGTTCTGGGTGGTTCCGGTTTTGCCTGCCAGGGCATATTGCAATCCGTAGTTGTTGCGCAGACGCCGTCCGGTTCCTTCGTCGATAACGGCCGACAAGATGTTGCTCATGACGGTGGCATGGTTGGTATTCAGGACTTCTTGTGCCGGAGGGGGTGTCGCCTGGTACAGGATTTTTCCGTTTTGGTCTTTGATTTCCTCTAAATAATAGGTCGGTTGCAAGCGTCCTTGGTTGGCAAAGCACATAAAAGGATTGATCATTTCCCGTAAAGGAATGTTGGCTACCCCCAAAGCCAGTGATGGATAAGGGGGGATTTCCGATTGGATGCCGAGTTGGCGCGCATGCGAAATCACGGTGTCGATGCCGGTTTGCAGAAGTACCTCGACCGCAATGGTATTGATGGACTTGCTGAGGGCACCTTTGAGCGTGTAGTAGCCTTCGTAATTGTTGTCCGAGTTGCGGGGTGTCCAGTTGTCGTATTCCTCGTAAGTTTTCTGCTCGTTGTGGTAATAGGCATCCAACTGGGCGCCGTGGCTGATGGCGGCGCTGTAAACGACCGGTTTGAAAACGGAACCGACCTGACGGGAGGCTTCCACCTGGTCGTATTGGAAATACTTGTAATCGAGTCCGCCGACCCATGCTTTAATTTTGCCGTTTCTCGGGTCTGCGGCAATCATGGCAGGATGCAGGATTTGCAAATAATGCTTGATGGAGTCGACAGAAGAATATTCAACGCAGTTTTCTCCTTTTTCGGGCGTGTAAACCAGCATGGCTTTCTTGGTGTCCATGATTTGCTTGATTTCCTGGTCATCAAGTCCTTGATTTTTGAGGCGTTTGTAAACAGGGCTGTTGGTGATTGCGTTTTGCAGGATTTCCGGTTTCCGGTCCCACGGTGTTTTGCCTTCCAGGTGCGCGTAATAGGACTCCTGAAGTTGTTTCATGTGGTGTTTGACTGCCTCTTCTGCATATTGTTGCATCTCGGCATTTAGCGTGGTGGTCAGTATCAGACCGTCGCGGTACAGGTTATAGTCGGTATCGTGTTCCTTGTTGTATGCTTCGATGATGTTCAGAGCGTCCTTCCTTATTTTCTCCCTGAGGTAGGGGGCTGGACCGGAATGGTGGTTGATGGGGCGGTAATTTAGTTCCAACTTTTCCACTTTCAATTGGTCGCCTTGGTCTTTGGGCAGAAAATCGTATTTTACCATTTGGTCAAGCACGGTGTTTCGTCTTCTCAAGGCTCGGTCCGGATGAAGACGGGGATTGTAATAAGAGGGGCCTTTCAGCATGCCGATGAGCGTGGCGGACTGTGTCAGCGACAGGTCCGAAGCGGAAGTGGAGAAATATTGCTGTGCCGCACTTTCGATGCCGAAGGTGTTTTCTCCGAAAGACACGGTATTCAGGTACAAGGCCAGTATCTCGTCTTTGGTGTAAATGTTTTCCAATCGCCGCGCGGTGAACATTTCCCTTAGCTTGATGACAGGGATGAAAGTTGTCTGCTGTTCCGCCCGGGGATAAAGGTTTTTAGCCAGTTGCTGGCTGATGGTACTGCCACCGCCGGAACTTTTGTGCCGGAACAGGAAAGTCTTGAAGAATACCCGCAACATACTGATTTTGTCCACGCCTTCATGCTGATAGAAACGCACATCCTCGGTGGCGAGCAGGGCATGAATCGTATGGGAGGGAATGTTGGTGAAATTGACATTCGTCCGGTTTTCAATGTAGTATTTGCCGATGAGTACTCCGTCCTCCGTGTAAAGCACGGAGGCTTCGGCATTGCGTATGCCTTTCAGTTCTCCGTAAGTGGGGATTTTCCCCCAGAAGCCGGCATATACCGAATAGACAAACAGACCGCCTGCCACGGCAAGTAGTGCGATGAAGATGAGGCCGTATTTCAAGACGAACCGGAGCATCCGGTTGCCGTGGTTTTGCTTTTTGCTTTTGCGGATTTGTCTTTTCTTTGCCATGATATTGTCCGGTTATCGAAAACCGGAAACAAAGATAGAAAATACCTGGAACAAAAAAACAGGTGCCGGGAGAAGACACCTGTTTTTTGTGAAAAATGGATTTATTTTATGATTTCAACCATGGCGCAGCGGTTCCATTGGTTGTTGATTTTGTAGTAAGGTTTTTCCTTGCCTACGTATTCGATTTGCATCCGGTCGGTGCTGATGCCGTAATTCTTTTGCAGCATGTTGGCAACAGCTTCCGCTCTCGCTTTGGAGACACTGAGATTTATATTGATCGGACCGAATTTGTCGGCATAACCTACGATACGGATTTTGCTGTCCGGATTCTTTTGCATAAAAGTTCCGATGTTGTAAATCAACGGGTCGTAGATGTCTTGAATGACTGCGCTGTTGAATTTGAACGGAAT
>CAYNXE010000030.1:0-15497 GCA_964400995.1 uncultured Odoribacter sp. | reverse complement strand
GTTGAAAGGGGAATCTTAGATTTGGAAAATCAAAAAATATTCATATATTTAAACATGAAATGTTGAAATAACAGATATGAATCAGTTGGAGTTGATACAAAGTAGGATATACGAGGTTCGGGGTCAGAAAGTGATGTTGGACCGCAATTTGGCGGAATTGTATCAAGTTACAACGGGTAATTTGAATAAAGCTGTTCAAAGAAATATCGGACGTTTCCCTCAAGATTTTATGTTTCGGCTTATAAAAGAGGAATGGGATGCTTTAAGATTCCAATTTGGAATCTTAAAGGGTCGGGGAGAACATACCAAATATCTTCCTTATGCTTTTACGGAAATGGGTGTGGCGATGCTTAGCAGCGTGCTTCGCTCAACGATTGCCATACAGGTGAACATTCATATTATGCGTGCTTTTGTCGCGGTTCGTCAGTTGATGGCCAATCCCCCGGCAAGCAAACTTTCCTTGCTTCAAAAAGAGATAAAGGAATTAAGAGAATATGTTGAAGAGATGTTTGCAGACCAGAACGATATCAATGAGGATACCCGAATTCAATTGGAATTGATAAACCGGACTTTGGCGGCACTTCAAGTACAAAAGAAACTATCTGACAAACCCCGTAGACCAGTCGGTTTTATCCGTCCCGATGAGGAATAGATGAAAATTGCGGAATTTTTTTTAACTTGCCCCCGCTGAAACTCTGAAAGAAATGAATGAGGAAACTTGGTATGACCGGATAAGAGGCGGGGATGTTGCGGCATTTGAGGCCGTGTTTCGGGAATTTTATCCGTCAATGTGTGTGGTTGCAGGGAAATATCTGACGGATAAGGAGGTTGCTGAAGATATTGCCCAGGAAGTTTTTGTCCGCTTGTGGGAAAAAAGGAAGGTTTATCAATCTATACCGGATTTAAGGACTTTTCTATATGTATCTGTCCGTAATCTTTGTTTCAATTATTTGCGGGACCAGAAGAAAACGGTTGATTGTACTTCGGTAGAATTGCCGGACGGTTGTGCGGTGTTTGTAGAGCAATTGATGCAGGAAGAGACTTACCGAATGATATCCAAGGCTATTTCCGCATTACCCCGGCAGAGCGGGAGAATTATGCGTTTGGCTTTGGAAGGAAAGCAGAATAAAGAGATTTCTGAAATTTTGGGAATATCCGTGACTACTGTAAAGACGTTGAAATATAATGCGTTGAAAATGTTGAAAACTGCATTGAAAGGATATTTCCCACTTCTGTTGTTCATTTTATATACTAAAAAATAAAAAAATACAATCTCTGTTCATCCTTTTTACCGTTTAATGTGTTCTTGGAGCAGAACATGAAATATGCAAGGAATGGATTACAGAGAAGAATACCGGATTGCGGATTTGATTGGTAAGCGGTTGATGGGAGTGATTACTCCGGATGAAGAGACCGAGTTGGATGAGTGGTGTCGACGAGAAGGGCATTCGGAATTGTATATCCGGATTGCTGATGAACAGGCACTGGCTGCAAGGAATCGCTATGCAGACCGGTTGGATGTGGATAAGGCGTGGCAGCGGGTGTGGAAACAGTTGCCAGTGTCTTCGGTGCGTACCCTTCCCTTTGCTATTTGGTATAAGATAGCGGTTTGTGTGGTGTTGTTGTTGGGCTTAGGGATATTTTTGTTTTATTCCCGTGACCGGAAGGACATCCGGGAGGAATTACTGGCCCAGTCCGTTGTTCCTGGTTCTTCAAAAGCTGTTCTTATTACGGCGGAGGGAAAACAGATTATTTTGCAGGATTCATCGGTACGTGCCATTCAGGTTGATGAGGCTGTATCGGTGAACAATACCGGTTCTGCGGTCGAATACCGGATGAAGGCTCCGGAACAGGTGGCAGATGTCGAAATGAATTATAATACCATTGTGGTGCCGCGTGGCGGGGAATATGAATTGCGGCTTGCGGATGGAACAAAGGTGTGGTTGAATTCGGATTCGGAACTTCGTTTCCCGGTGCGGTTTACCGGGGAGAACCGTCAGGTTGTACTGAAGGGGGAGGCTTTTTTCATGGTTGCCAAAGATTCTTTACGGCCTTTTATCGTGGACGCTTGTGACAGAATGAAGGTGGAGGTGTTGGGAACAGAATTTAATGTGCAGGCATATCCGGGGGATAATGAGTTGAAAGCGACACTGAATAGGGGAAAAGTGAGGATTGCTTTGGATGAAGAAAAGTTAGTGCTATACCCGGACCAGCAAGCCGTATGCCACATGTTGGGCAATACAATTGAGATGAGACATGTGAAGGCGGAACATTATTCTGCCTGGAAAGACGGCAAGTTTATTTTTGAAGATGAACGCTTGGAAAATATTCTGAACCGTTTGGCCCGTTGGTATAATATTTCGTTTTTTTACCAGAGCAATGCTTTGAAAGATTTTCATTTTACCGGTGATTTAGAGAAATATAATGATTTCTCGGTTGCTTTGCGGATGTTGGAGAAATCAACGAATATCCGGTTTCAGGTGACGGGAGAATCGGTTGTTGTGCAAGAAATTATATAATCATATGAAAAAATGTGCATGCAGGGGGTAAGCGGAACGCTTATCCAGTTATGTTCATGCCTTTCCCTAATCAATTTTACAGATAAAATATGAAGGAAGAATCAATTGTAGAAGTTCGGCATCTATCTCACCGTTATGCGACGCAGTGGGCGATTCGTGACATTAATTTTGAAATCGGCCGGAAAGGAATTTTAGGGTTGTTGGGATCCAATGGGGCGGGTAAATCGACAACAATGAATATTATTTGTGGCGTGTTAAATCAAACGGAAGGCGAGGTATTTATCAATGGTATCAATTTGCGGACTGATCCGGTGGAAGCAAAGAGGTATATCGGTTTTTTGCCACAGCGCCCACCGTTGTATGCGGAGTTGTCGGTGGATGAGTATCTTATTTATTGTGCGCGTCTCCGGATGATTGATTCCCGAGAGGTCCGGAGAGCAGTGGATATGGCTGAGGAGAAGTGTGGTATTGCGCATTTCAAAAAACGGTTGATTGGAAATTTGTCCGGGGGCTATCAGCAACGGGTGGGAATTGCACAAGCCATCGTCCATAATCCGCTTTTTGTGGTATTGGATGAACCGACTAATGGATTAGACCCGGTACAGATTGTCGAGGTGAGGCATTTAATCAAGGAGATTGCGACAGAGCGTGCCGTTTTGTTGTCTACTCATATTTTGCCGGAAGTGCAGGCTACTTGTGACGAGATTCGGATGATTGAGCATGGGCACATGATTTTCTCGGGGACGATGGATGAATTCAATAATTATATAGAGCCTTGTTCTTTTTTGGTCGCGTTTGGGAACCCGCCGCTTCCGGAGGAGTTGAAAAACATTGAAGGAATCTCCGAAGTAGAGCCTTTGACGCCGAAACAGTTCAGGGTGTTTTTTGACGCTTCGTCCGATATCACCCGCCAGGTGGTTGCTTTGAGTGTCGTGAAAAACTGGCAGTTAGAGGAAATTACTTTGGAGAGGGAATCGTTAGATACCATTTTCGCACGTTTATCGAAAAACAGTAAATAGTATGAGCTTAAAGAGTTTTCGTATAATCAGCCGGATTGCCGGAACGGAATTGAGATTGATTTTTTGTTCTCCTGTAGCTTGGCTGATTTTGGTCGTGTTTGCGGTGCAATGCGGCATTGCTTTTTGCGATGTGGTTTGGCCTGTGATAAAGCTTCAGTCGTTAGGTCGTGACGGTTCAGGTTTGACGGAAAGTATGTTTGCCGGAGGGAATGGTGTGTTCCCTGTTATGCTGGAGTATCTGTATTTTTATATTCCTTTGTTGACAATGGGGCTGATGAGCCGGGAGTTCAGTACCGGTTCTGTAAAATTGTTGTACTCTTCTCCCGTGACGAGCAGTCATATTATACTGGGAAAATATTTTTCAGTTATGATTTATTGTGCCGTATTGCTGTCGGTGATATGGTTATATGCCATTTTTGGATTGCTTGTTGTTGACCACT
This sequence comes from uncultured Odoribacter sp., assembly GCA_964400995.1. Lineage (GTDB taxonomy): Bacteria > Bacteroidota > Bacteroidia > Bacteroidales > Marinifilaceae > Odoribacter. Next base: position 11,519 of record CAYNXE010000030.1, on the reverse strand, counting down.
TGGATATGGGGTTGATTTTTGCGAATTTTTTAGGAATGTATTTGCTGATTTGTGCATATGCGGTGATAGGCCTGTTTATGTCTTGCCTGACTTCTTATCAGGTGGTGGCTGCTATTGGAACGTTGGCGTTTCTATCCTTTCTGAATTATGTAGGGGAAGTGGGGCAGGATATTCCTTTTGTCCGGGATGTTACTTATTGGCTGGCTCTGAACGGGCGGGCGGGTACGTTTGTCGCCGGATTGGTGAGTACGGAAAATGTAGTTTATTTTATAGTGGTGATTGTGATTTTTCTGTTGTTTTCTGTCTGGAGATTGCAGACGGTCCGGGGAAGGCAATCGGGAAAAAGTATGTTGCTGAGGTTGACCGGGGTTGTTGTGGGTGTTGCTGTCGTAAGTTATTGCTCTTCGTGTCCGGCGTTGACTTGGTATTGGGATATGACGGCAACCCGGAGCAATACGATTTCGACGGTTACGCAGGATTTGTTGCGGCGGTTGGACGGAGAATTGAAGGTGACGACTTATGTAAATCTTTTGGATGCCAATTATGTCAGCGGGTTGCCGTCTGCCCGTAAAAAGGATTTTGAGCGTTTCCGGCCTTATGCGCGCTTCAAGCGTAATCTGAAATTAGATTATGTATATTATTACGACCATACAGAAGACAAGTATATGGATGATTTATATCCCGGCTTGTCGGACAGGGAGAGGGCGGAAAAAATTTGTAAGGCCAAGGGATTAGACATGAAAATGTTTCTTACTCCGGAAGAAATTCGGCAGCAGGTGGATTTGAGTGGTGAATTGAACCGTTTTGTGCGTCGGATAGAATGGAACGGAAAAAAGGGGAAGAAAGAGGGGTGGTTGAGGGTGTATAAGGATATGTATATTTTCCCCGGAGAACCTGAAATTGCCGCAGTACTGAAAAGTTTGGCGGATAAACCTCTCAAATTGGCTTTCCTTACAGGACACGGAGAGCGTGGCATTGACAACCGGAAAGAGGAGTCGTATACTTTTTTCTCCAATGACGTGACTTTCCGTAATTCGTTGGTCAATCAGGGTTTTGAGGTGAGTCAGTTGTCGCTTGCCGGCAGGACGGAGATTCCAGAGACGGTAGATGTTTTGGTTATTGCGGGTGTTAGAGATGCGCTTCGTGAGGACGAATACCGGATGATTATCGCTTATATTGACCGTGGAGGTAATTTGATGGTGTTGGGAGAACCGGGCGGACAAAAATGGATGAATCCGATTGTAAACCGTATGGGAGTAGAGTTCCGGGAAGGAATGCTGTTGCAATGCCGGGATGGGTATCACTCATCTTTAGTCGCTGCCGAAATTGCTCCGGCGGGAATGGAGATATTCCCGCTTTTCCGGGGATTGCAGAAATACGGCTTTTGTTTTTCTATGCCGCGATGTGCCGGATTGGCATTGGAGGATAAAGGGTTTAAGGCGGTTCCGGTGGCTTGGGCCTGTGACAGCAACAGTTGGTTGGCGGACCGGGTATTTCCGGAAGATTCATTGAAATGGTCTTGCCGTACAGCATGTTCAGAAAGAGGAGGATGGCCGGTAGTGGTTGCCTTGAGTCGGGAGGTGAACGGAAAGGAACAGCGTGTTTGGATTGCCGGGGACGCCGATTGGATCAGTAATGGAGAATTGAACAGAAGTCGGGAGGGAATGCGGACTGCCAATTTTTCGTTAGTTACCGAGTCATTCAAGTGGTTGGCACGAAATGAATTTCCAGTGGCTCTTCCGAGACCGGATGCCCGGGATAACCATTTGCAGTTAGTCCGGAAAGACATGCCTTGGCTGAGATTCGGTACGATGGGCGTATTCCCTTGTTTGTTGGCTCTTGCTTACGGAATGATACATTACAGAAGAAAAAGATATTAAGATTAAAAGAGTGTTGAAATGAAAACAATGTTTAGAATTGCAGAAACGGAACTGCGTTTGTTTTTCTCCTCACCGATTGCCTGGCTGATTCTGATTATTTTTGCTTTTCAGGTTGGGATGGCGTTTTGCGATTCGTTGGAGTTTCAGTTGCAGAATAAGGCTTTGGGACGGGTGTCTATACCTTATCAGACTATACTTTTGCTGTTGATAGACAAGGCGGCGTTTTATAAGATGCTTTCCAACCTTTATTTGTACATCCCTTTGCTGACCATGGCATTGATGAGCCGGGAATATAGCTCGGGTTCCATCAAACTGTTGTATTCATCGCCGGTTACGTCCCGGCAGATTATCGGTGGAAAGTTCTTGGCTATGGTGATATACGGGGTGGGAATGCTTGCGTTTTTACTGTTTCAAACGATATTTGCCGCTGTTTTTGTGAAAGATTTGGATGTCCCTTTGGTTTTGTCCGGTATGTTGGGGATATTTTTGGTGGTGTGTGTTTATTCTGCCATCGGTCTTTTTATGTCGGTGCAGACTTCCTACCAGATTGTTGCGGCGATAGGAACTTTGCTCGTATTGTCTTTCCTGAATTTTATCGGGGAACTTTGGCAGAATATTCCGTTTGTCCGCGAACTCACTTGGTGGTTGTCGATATCGGGACGGGCAAAGACTTTCCTGTCGGGTCTGATTTGCAGTGAGGATGTGATGTATTTTTTGATTGTGATTGCTTTGTTCCTTGGTTTATCTGTATTGAAACTGCAATCGCAAAGACGGCATTATGCTATGGGGTGGCAGATTGTACGTTATGGCGGGGTGGTGTGTGTGGCTCTCGGGTTGGGCTATCTGACTTCAAAGCCTTTGTTTATGTGTTATTATGACGCAACGGCCACGAAACACAATACGATCACCGAAGAAGGTCAACGGATTATGGGGAAAATGGATGATCAGCTGACCATTACAATGTATGTTAATTTATTGGACAAGAACTATTGGTGGGGCATGCCTGGAAGGGAGATGTCAAATCTTCGGGAACTGAAACCGTTTTTACGTTTTAAACCGGATACCCGGCTTGAATATGTTTATTTTTATGATGATACGGACAATTCCCGTTATACCGGAAAGACGGCTCAATTGTCCTTGAGGGAACAGATGCTAAAAGCCTGTGAAGATGAGGATTTGTCTCCGGAATTGTTTTTGTCTCCGGAGGAAATCCGGCAGCGTATAGACCTCTCGGCGGAAGGGAACCGGACGATTTATCAATTGAAACGTGCCAATGGCCGGATGACTTTCTTGCGTTTTTATGATGGTTTGGATGCGAAGCCCCGGGAGCCAGAGATTACGGTGGCGATGAAACGTTTGGTTGCCGATGTCCCTAAAATCGCATTTGTTACCGGGCACGGAGAGAGGAGTCTGTTTCGCAAGGACGAAGAGGGATTGTATTCGTTGTTTGGGAGAAACAGACGGAATGCTTTGGTCAATCAGGGGTTTGTCGTTGATACGCTCTCTTTGGCCGGTCGGTTGGCTATTCCGGAGGATATTGACATATTAGTCATTCCGGCTCCGGAAACGAATTTTCAAGTCGGAGAGGTGGAGTTGCTGAATGCCTATATTGCCAAGGGTGGAAATCTTATGATTGCTGGAGAACCGGGGAAACAGGAGGTGCTCAATGAATTGGTGAAAGGTTTGGGAGTGCGTTATAAGGCGGGGGAATTATTGCAGAAAGATATGCCGGATTTGGACGGAAATCTGATTGTTTCGGATATTTCGGATTCCGGAATCCGGCAGACCGGAATCGGGGCGGGAGTGAAATCCCTGAACTACCAGGTTGCTTTTCCGGGCACAACGGTCCTTGCTTTTGCGCCGGAGTCCGATTTTTTATGTGCTCCTGTAGTGGAATATGCCGGAGACACCCTAATGCTGGTTTTGAGGCGGCAATTGGGAGAGAAAGAACAGCGGATTGTGGTGAGCGGTGATTCCGATTGGTTTAGTTCGGGCGGATTGTCTATGCGCAAAGAAAATGTCAGACTGAATAATCTCGGGCTGTTTATGGAAATCTTACACTACATGACTTACGGAGCATTTCCGGTGGATAACGGACGTCCTTCGCCTACGGACAATGCTTTGTACTTGGATAATACCGATATCTGGTGGATAAAGGGATTTTTTATTTATCTGATTCCGGTTGTTTTGTTGGTGGTGGCTGTCTGGTTTACCTTGAGACGGAAAAGTCGATAGTGTAAAAAATATCTAAAAAAGGTATTTGTATGCCATATAAATACCTAAAAAAAACATTTGTCAATTCATCCTTTTGATGAATGAATGTGTTATATACTTGAAAAGGGCAGAAAAACCTATCAATAACTACTAATCATGTGAATTATGAAAAAAAGTGGAATTTTGTTGTTGCTAATCTTGTTTGCTGTGATTCAAGCAAAGGCTTGGTCCCAGTCCCGCATTACGGTCGGCATGCAGGAGGCGACTATCGATGAAGTGATAAGGGAGGTGCGGGAAACCTCTGGATATCGTTTTTTATACCGGGTGGAGGAAGTGAACAGGTATGGGCGAAGAAATATTGATGCCCGGGATGTAGAGGTCAGAGATTTTCTTGAGCAGTTGTTACGGAATACCGACCTCACTTATGAAGTGGAAAATGAAGTGATTATTATCCGTCCGGACCAAAAAACGAATGCGCCTCAGGTGAATGCTTGGATAATCAACGGGAAAGTGACCGATGAGAATAATATGGCTTTGCCGGGGGCTACGGTTTTGTTGAAGGGTACTTCTTACGGGGTTGTAACGGATACGCACGGAAAGTTCAAAATGGAGGTTCCGGAAAAAGATACGGTGATGCTGGTGGTTTCATTTGTCGGAATGGAAACCAAGCAGGTAGGTGTCAGAAAGGGGCAGATGGAAATTTTGATTTCCTTGAAGTCGGATGTGAAAGAAATGCAGGAAGTGGTGGTGACGGGGTTCGGCAATGTCCGGAAGACAAGTTTTACGGGAAACTCGGTAACCGTGTCCAAGGAAGAGTTGATGGCCGTGTCCAAATCGAATGTCATAAAAGCTTTGCAGACTTTTGACCCTTCTTTCCGTATCCAGACGAACAATGATTGGGGATCGGATCCGAATGCCTTGCCTGAGATGTACGTGAGGGGACGTTCGGGAATCAGCGGTGTGAAAGAGTTGGATCGGGATCCGCTGACCAAATCCGCTCTGAAAGACAATCCAAATTTGCCGACTTTTATTATGGACGGTTTTCAGATAGGTGTGGAGCAGTTGTATGATATGGACCCCAACCGTATAGAGAGTATTACGATATTGAAGGATGCCGCTGCCACGGCGTTGTACGGTTCCCGGGCTGCCAACGGAGTGGTGGTGATTACAACGGTGGCTCCGAAACCGGGGAAACTGAATGTGTCCTATAATTTTACCGGAGATGTCACCATTCCGGATTTGTCGGATTATAATCTGATGAACGCTTCGGAAAAATTGGAGACGGAAGTGGTGGCGGGAGTATATGAGGATTTGGCTAAAACGGTCGCTTACGGTCCGTTGGCCGCGGAGCAGCAGTATTATGCGAAGTTGGCGTCTATCACGAAAGGGGTGGATACATATTGGCTTTCCAAGCCTTTGCAGACTTCTTTTAATCACAAACACAGCCTGAATATTGATGGTGGTTCGGATAACTTCCGTTTTGGCATTCAATTGAATTACAACAACGAAGACGGGGTTATGAAAGAATCTTTTCGTAACCGGGCAGGTGCCGGCGTTTATTTGGATTACAGAATCGGTTCTTTTCAGTTGAAGAATATGGTGACGTATACCAATACCCGTTCGCAGGAATCCCCGTATGGCACTTTTTCTGATTATACGACGGTTCAGCCCTATGATCCGTACAAGGATGACGATGGTAATTATTTAGAACGGCTTCCGTCGTGGGACGAAATGAGTAACAATCGTTCCAATCCTTTGTATGAATCGACTTTGGCAAATTATAATAAGACCAAGTATGAGGAGTTTATTAATAATCTGGGGATTAATTGGAATATCACTGCCGGGTTGTTGTGGAAGACGCAGTTTAGCTTGACCCGTAAAATATCCGATGGAAAACGTTTTTTGGATCCGTTGTCGGCAAAAAATACCAATCCGCAGAGTGCCGGGCATCCTTCTTCCGGAGAATTGCACACAAGCAGAGGAAGTGAATTTTACTGGGATTTGTCTTCTACTTTGTCTTATAACCGTTCGATAGAAAAACACAATATTAACGTATTGGCGGGTGTAAACGCCCGTTCGGTCAAAACGGAAAGTATTTCGGCTTCTTATCGGGGCTTCCCTTCCGGAGCGTTAAGTTCGCCGAATTATGCGCAGGAAATTGTTGAAAAGCCGATCAGTTCGGATAATTCAACCCGCTTGATTGGTTTTTTGGGAACCTTGAATTACAGTTATAATGACATTTACCTGATGGATGCCTCTGTCCGTATGGATGGTTCGTCCGAATTCGGTGCCGATAAGCGTTTCGCTCCTTTTTGGTCTCTCGGTGCCGGTATCAATATTCATAATTACGGATTCATGAAGAACTTGGCTTTGCTGGATTTGCTGAAAGTCAGGGCTTCTTACGGTGAAACCGGAAAGGTGAATTTTCCGCCGTATGTGGCTCGGACCACTTACCAGATGTTTACGGATGATTGGTATAAAACCGGTTTCGGAGGAACATTATATGCTTTGGGAAATACCCGTCTGACTTGGGAAACGACCAATACCTGGGATGCCGGCGTGGAATTGAGTTTGTGGAAGCGCTTGCTGTATGTAAAGGCTTCTTGGTATCAGAAGAAAACGGTAGACTTGGTCAATTCGGTAACTATCCCCAGTTCCACCGGTTTTACCACTTATATGGACAATATCGGCGAAGTGGAAAATAAAGGATACGAATTGGAATTCCGTAGTGAGGTGCTGAAACGGAAGGATTTGTTTGTCGCCCTTTTTGCCAATCTGGCCCACAATAAAAATAAAATACTGAAGATATCGGAGAGTCTGAAAGCTTATAACGACCGGGTTAAGGACCATTTCGTAAACAGCAACCGTTTTGACGGTTCAAATACCAAACCTTTTACGCAGTATGTCGAGGGAGGTTCGCAGACTTCTATCTGGGGAGTGCCTTCTTTGGGTATCGATCCGGCTACCGGGAATGAGATTTTTATTCGAACCGATGGTAGCATTACGGATGTTTGGAATACCGGCGACCAGATAGTCTTGGGAGATACTGAACCCAAAGTGCAGGGTACGTTTGGAGTAAATGCGACCTGGAAAAATCTGAGCCTTTACATGACTTTTATGTATGAAACAGGAGGGCAGATTTACAACAGCACTTTGGTTGATAAAGTGGAGGATGTGAATGTCTATACTTCCAATGTGGACAAACGGGTGTTGACGGAACGTTGGCAGAATCCTGGCGACAAGGCCCGTTACCGAAAATTGGTCAGCGGAGTGGGTGGTAGCATCATGCGGACTCGTCCGACCTCCCGTTTTGTTGAGGATAATAATGTATTGACTCTGAATTCCATCTCTTTGGGATATGATTTCGATGCTGGACAGAAGTGGATGAAGACCTTGGGACTGAATTTGTTGCGGTTTGAAATCGGAGCAAACGATTTGTGCCATTGGTCTACGGTAAAAGTGGAAAGGGGTTTGAATTATCCTTATGCCCGAAGTTTTAATTTTTCGCTGAAAGCTGCTTTTTAATTTTTAAAGTTGGATGTTATGAGAATATATAATCGGATAATGACTGTCATTTTGCTCCTGTTTCTTGGAGGATGCAGTAATTGGTTGGATGTAAGTCCGGAAAATACGGTGGATGAACAAGAACTTTTTTCTACCGGTGAAGGCTATCGGAATGCTTTGAACGGGATTTATCGCCAGATGTCGCTGACTTCTATGTATGGTCAGGAAATGAGCTGGGGGTTGGTTGATGTGATGGGACAAATGTATTCTACAACGGGCTTGACCGTATATAATAACCCGTATGGTATTGTGGCGCGGGATTATGCTTATGACGCTTCGGAAGTAAAATCTCTGATTCAGACGATTTGGTCGAATGCTTATAATACCATTGCCAATTGTAATAATATCATAGGGCGGATTGTCGCAGAAGAGCCTTCCAAATTTCGGGGCGGGGAAGAGGAACAGAGTATGATTTACGGAGAGGCGTTGGCTGTGCGGGCTTTGCTGCATTTTGACCTGCTCCGGCTTTTTGCTCCTGCTCCGGTGACCAAGCCTGCCGGGAATTGGATTCCTTATTTTGAAAATTATCCTTCGACCTATGAACCGGATAAAAGTGTGCCGGAAATTTTGTCCCTCGTTGAACGCGATTTGTTGCAGGCTAAGGAATTGATAGCCAATTTTGATACGTTGTCCGGCAAACCGATGCTGCATCCGGAAAAACGGATAAAAAACGAGTATGTTTCCAATTCCGTGACTGATTTGTTTTTCCTGTACCGGGGTTTTCGGATGAATTACTATGCGGTTACCGCTCTTTTGGCCCGGGTATATAATTACATGGGCGATTATGAAAAGGCAGCCCGTTGTGCTGGAGAAGTGATTGATGCCCGTATTGAGGAATTGGTTGCGGATTGTTTCCCTTTGACGGATGCTGCAAAAGTGAAAGACAACGACCGCAAACGGTATGGTGAAGTGATTTTTGCTTTGTCGAATACGAAGAATGTGGATAATTACGAGGTTTATCATACGACAGGGAATGCCAAATTGTATTTAGCGGATTATGCAGCTTGTTTTGATGATAATTCGGATGTCCGAAAAACTGACTTGACAGAGGCTTTGGGAGCTGAACGGGTATGCAATAAATATATTTTGCCATCGAATAACTTGTCGGTATATACCTCTACGGAGGATTTGATACCGATGATTCGGGTGAGTGAAATGTATTATATTCAGGCAGAATATTTGTATCGGAGCGGAAATACACAGGAGGCGGTGGAAAAATTAGATGTGGTGCGTGTGGCGCGGAATTGTACGAAAGGCCGACTGACTATTTCCAGTACGGCTGAGTTTGAGGAGGAATTGATCAAGGAAGCCCGGCGGGAATTTATGCAGGAAGGACAATTGTATTATTACTTCAAACGTCTGAATATCAAACCATCGGTTTCCATGCCGGACGGTGCCTTTGTTTTCCCCTTGCCGGATAATGAATTGATAAACTAATTATGGAGAAATACTTTAAAGTTATGAGAAATTATATATTGTTCGGCCTGCTCTTTTCCCTGTTCGGGGCATGTTCGACCCATACAACGGAATTCTATGGAGGAAACAGGTATCTGTGTTTTGACAATGAGAACGGGGCGGATACGGCTTTTGTATCTTTTTCCAATTATCCGGGCGCTTTGTCGCATGAAGTGCCTTTCCGGGTGGTATTGACCGGAGAATTGGCGGAAACAGACTTGGAATATCGTTTGGAAGCGGTAGATTCGTTGACGACAGCCGATTTGACGGATTATGAATTGCCGGAACATTTGTTCTTCCGGCAAGGAAAGACCGAGGATACGCTGATGATTACGGTGAAAAATGAGAATCCTGTATTGACAGACCGTTCATTGCAGGTGGTTTTCCGGATTGTTGCAAACGAGAATTTTATGCCCGGACTTGCCGGACGACAAGAAGTGAAAATTACTTTTAACAATAAGAAAAGTAAGCCGGAGTGGTGGAAAGGAGATTTGCAGAAACTTATTTTAGGAGAATATTCACCGAAAAAAATGGAACATTTTATCATCTGTACCGGAGTAAACAACTTAGAGGGAGTGGAACTTTCTGTTGCAAGGGCCTATACGTTGCAATTCAAGCGTTATTGTGTGAATAATGGTCTGACGGAAGAGGACGGTGTGACTCCGATGGTGGACGGTATTCCTTGTTATTAATCTATAATGAATAAGTTATGAAAATCAGACATATATGTTATTGTATTTCCTGCTGGGCTTTGCTGTCTGTGGGATGTTATGACGATAAAGGTAATAACGATTACCGTCCCTTGAATACGATTGAAGTGCAACCTTTCGGAGAGGATGCACAGCCTTCGGCCGCTTTCGGCGATACCATCCGCTATTATTCTGCGTTGCATTTCGCTTCCGGGACAGGAGAGGGTATGAAATTGACTTATGAGTGGACTTTTGCCGGTAAACGGATTGGAAATGAGCCGGATTTATTCTGGATAGTTGATACGGTGGCTGAGGGTTATGTCATTTTAAGGGTTACCGATGAAGAAACGGGGTTGGTGTATAGTAATCATAAATCTCTGCGGATAGAGTCACCCTATAAAAGTAGGGGGTGGATAGTGTTGGCGGAAAAGGACGGAAAGTCTTCTTTGAGTTTTATTCGGGAGATGATGGTGGATTATGTTGAAGATGATTTGGGGGTATCTCTTGTATTGGAAAATCAGATTTTCCCGGATATTTATAAAGAAATAAACGGAGAAGACTTAGGAACGATGCCCCTTGAGGTAATGGAACATTTATCTACGGTTGCACCGGGAGCGATATTGGTTTTGCAACAGGGACATCCGGGAGGAGTTGATATAGATGGAAATACTTTTCAACGGGATATTTATTTGCAGGAGACATTTATGGACCAGATGCTGCCCCTGGGGTTCAATCCGGTGAAAGCTACCTGGATGCACTGGCTGGATGTCATTGAAAATGAGGATGGACGGTTGTTTACCCGTTTGAAATATACTGATCAGCTTTTTAATTCCGGGTATTTTATTACCGAACCGGTGATGGCTGGGCAAGATGAGATTAGGGGGCATTTATTGGATTTCGATTGGACACAGAGCGGTTGGACATTGGTGCATGACCGGGGAACAAAGGAGAAACCGCAGAACCGGTTGGCTGCTTTGTTGGACTGTAAAAATCTTTGGGGAGATAGTTATGTCGGTCGGGCAGATATTTTACCCGAACCTGACGGTGAATGGTCTGCGAATTTTGTGCCTTTGAACGATATGGGGGAAAATGAGCTGGTTTATTTTAAAGGAACTGCGGGGTTTGCTTCTGGAAAGTATTTTATGATTATGAAAACTCCGGATGGACGTTATCTGCAACAGACTGTTGGAATGGGTCGTATGGATGAGAAATTGTATTATAATTATAATGATTTGTCCATGACAGAAATGCCATCGGGATTTGATTATGAGAACAGCCTGTTGTATCTGTTGCCTACGAACACTGATACTTATTTGGTGTTGGCACAAGGTGCTGATTTGTATTATTATAACTGGTCGTCTCCGGAGGATGGGATTAAGACTTACTGGCACTTCGATGCTCCTGTAAAAGCGATGGCGATGAGTACGAAGACGCCTACTTTCCCTCAATTGGGATGTGCTTTAGAGAACGGGCAATTCGTCATCCTGAACGTAAAGATGATGAAGAACAGACCGGAAAACCAGCGTTTGTATTGGCAGACGCCTTCGAATGTGAATTTAGGGAATGCGGTCAGTATGATTTATAAGACTTCTGATCGGTTATAAATCAAGCTGCTGTACTGGCGGACCATTGGAGTTGTGTCCGTCAGTACAAACTTTTGATTGGGGAATTATTCCTCATTTTGAGGGGTGATTCCCCATTTTTTTGCATGGGCTTT
>CAYNXE010000029.1:0-16352 GCA_964400995.1 uncultured Odoribacter sp. | reverse complement strand
GAGATTTGAACATTTCAGACAAAAAATTTGAACATTTTTGCCGGAAGATTTAAAGATTAGAGACAATGGAATACATACGCAGTCAGTGTCGTTTATTGAAAGAAAGAATAGCAGAGCCACGGAAGTTCATGCAAGTACTTGCTGGTCCGCGCCAAGTGGGCAAATCAACTCTCATAAGGCAAGCACTCCGGGAAGTGACCATGCCGTATTCCATAGAGGATGCCGACAAGGTCGATCCTCAGGACACCGACTGGATCGGCAGGGTGTGGGAATCAGTTCGCACAACAATGACCTTGCGCAAAGAGGAAGAGCATTTGCTGGTGATTGACGAAATTCAGAAAATCAATAACTGGAGTGAGGCGGTGAAAAAAGAGTGGGACGAGGACACATACAATGGAATAAACATAAAAGTAGTGCTTTTGGGGAGTTCGCGCCTGCTTTTGAAGAAAGGACTTACGGAATCACTGGCAGGCAGATTCGAACTGATCCGGCTTGGACACTGGCATTTCGAGGAAATGAGGGATGCGTTCGGTTTCACACTGGACGAATACGTGTATTTCGGCGGCTATCCCGGTCCCGCTCATTTAATCAAAGAGGAGAAACGCTGGAAAAAATACATCAAGGATTCGCTAGTGGCTCCTGCGATTGAGAAAGACGTAATTATGACGTCGAATATCTACAAGCCGGCCCTAATGAAACAATTGTTCGAACTAGGGTGCAAATATTCCGCCGAAATGCTTTCATTAACAAAGATGCTCGGATTATTGCAGGATGCCGGCAATGCGACCACATTGGCAAACTATCTCGAGATACTGAACCAGTGCCATCTACTGACGGCTCTGCAAAAATACGCCAGGGACGATGCAAGGAAATACAAATCGATCCCAAAATATCAGGTGTATAACAACGCCCTGATGACAGCCTACAAGGGACGTTCCTTTGAAACAACGAGAATCGATCCCAATGCCTGGGGCAGATGGGTGGAAAGTGCCGTAGGAACACACTTGCTAAGCATGGCAGAAGAACTGGAATATAAAGTGTATTATTGGCGCGATGGCGACAATGAAGTGGACTTCATCGTAGAAAGCGACGATGCCTGCATTGCTATCGAGGTGAAGAGCGGACGGAGGGGCATGAACAGCGGATTACCAAAATTCGTGGACAAGTTCACCCCGAAACGTTCATTTGTCGTTGGTTCGCACGGAGTAAAACTTGAGGACTTCCTGACATACCATTTGGACGAATTGCTTTAGCCCTTTAATACGTATACTTCCAAAAAAACTTACCGCAAAACTACCCTAAACAAAGTTGTATATCCATAGCGATTTTTTGGAAAGATACCGCTACTTTTGTTCTACAGCTACTCCAATGAAAGTTTGTTGGATGCCGAATTATAATTATATTTGCGATGCTATTAAGGTTTCTTAATAGCGGACATCTTGTTATAAGAAGCGTTTAGTTTGTTCCCTCTTTGAAATCTGGACAATTTCATACATACAGGAATAAACGGTTGCAAACGTTCATACTTGCCTTATATACAATCTTAGTATATATTCGGTTGAGTGTGGAGTAGCTGTTTATTTGTATGTAGGGTCAGTCCAGAACCTCAAAGAAAATAAACTGATAGTCTCCACACTTCTTTTTGAACGGAAAACTACTCTTTCGGAGACTTGGAGTAATTCATACGCATCAATATTTTTCATGCTTCATATCGGGCATCTTATCGAACAGACACTCCGTGAACAAGGTCGCTCCGTCACCTGGTTTGCAACCCGCTTGTGCTGTTCCCGCCCGAATGCCTACAAGATATTCCACAAGGAAAACATCGACATTTACCTCCTGTGGCGCATTTCCGATATCTTGGGACACGACTTCTTTTACGACCTTTCACAGATGCGTATGGAAGAAAGCGTCTCCAGATAGGAAACATTATTGTCAACAATTCGATAACACCGGATTCTTCCGTTTATTTATGCCTCTCTCTACTTTTGCAGGCATTAAGTTTAATTAAAAATAAAGATTATGAAGATTTTAAAACTATTGGCGATGCTGTGTGTAATCGCAACGGTGAGTGTGTCTGTAACGTCCTGTAATAAAGATGATGATGACGACGACAATGGTATTGTCGGGACGTGGCGTGACACTTATGACGACGAGTGGGATGAAATTACTTTTAAAAGTAACGGTACATTCACTTGGACTTGGCATGAAGACGGATATACTGATGAAGTAGAAGAAGGTACTTATAAGTACGAGCATCCTACCTTGAAACTGTCTATACGTGATGAAGAAGACGGGAAGGTATATACAGACACTTACACAGTTATATCAGTTTCTTCTTCTGAGCTAAAGTTGAGTGAAGAAGATGATGATGAAATTTATACCTATAAAAAACGATAACTGCAACTCTAATGTCAGGTAGCAGCCCCGGGGAAAGCGATTGCCTTCCCCGGGGCTATTCAATTTTCCCACCTACCTCATTCCACCTCCTCCACCCGCAGCAGCTCATCCATATCCAACTGCAAGGTTCGTAGTCCTCTTTCTGCCGGAGGGAGGTCGGCAGGGATATGGCGGGCGATGTATTCCCGGTTGGTGTCCGACAAGGTGACTTTCCAGCCTTTTCCCGCTTTGTTGCGGACGTAAAAGCAGTTGTTTTCCGGATTGCCCGTGACAAAACGGGAGGTTCCCGGGGTGCAACCCGTGACAAACAAGGCTCCATCCACAAGGCAGTTCTGCATTTCCACCGTCAGGGTATAGTCCCGGATGTCCTCGCCGGCTGCCAAGATATGCTGCATTACCCGGGTCGCTCCCATAACTCCCAATGCCAATCCCGGACAAACGTGTCCGTGAAGCTGTGCCGCTTCGAGCAGGAGTTCGCGGGTGTCGTTGTCCATAATGTGGCGGACAAGGTCTGCCCGGGGAGAAGTCGCACGGATGCTGTCGTGTACGTGGCGTTGCTCATACAGGGAGGTATCGCAATATTTGAGGTCGATGACCGGCGAACCGTCCAACGCATCCGCGCCTTTTACCCGAAGGACGTTTCCTTCCCTGCCTATCAGTTCCACCGTGGTCACCCCCAGGTGATTGGGCCTGCGCGGCGAACGCGAGGCAAACACGCCCGCGGTTTCCCCGGTACGGAGACGGGTCTGCAATTCGGTCCGCTTTTCCCGATGAAACGCAAACACCACATCGATGTAACGACTTTGTTCGATGTCCTGCAAGCCTGCCGCATAATCCGGCAAAATCTCTATTTCGGAAATCGCTTTTCTGAGCGATTCGGGATCCCGGCTTTCCGCAAAGGCATTGCGGACGTAACCGATAGGTTCTAAAACAATCATAAGCATTAGGATTAAAAAAGAATTCATATTCGACCATTTTTTCAAGTTCAACTAATCCCGGTTCACCGGGGGAGGATGTACACGTCATTCTGATGACGCAGCACCTCCACTTCCACGTCATACAGTTTTTCAATGTTTTCCGGGGTGTAAACAGACCGTTCGCCCCAGGCAAAGACTTCTCCCTGTTTCAGCATAAGCGCCTTGTTGCAATATCGTGCCGCCACATTGACGTCGTGAATGGTTATCGCAATCGTCATACCTTCGTCCGCCAGGCCTTGCAGAAGTCGCATCACCTTCATCTGGTGGCTGATGTCCAGGTTGGCTATCGGCTCGTCCAGCAAAAGCAGGGAAGGCTGTTGCGCCAAGGCTCGGGCGATGAACACCCGCTGCCGCTGTCCACCACTGAGCGTGTCCAGTCCGCGCATAGCCACCTTTTCCAAATCCAACCGTTCCAGCAATCGGGCGACACAATCCATATCTTCCGGCAATGGCCGGCTACGGATATAAGGTTTCCTTCCCAGCAGAACGGCATCAAAGACGCTGATACCGCCGATGAATTCCTCCGTTTGCGGTATATAAGCCAACAAACGGGACAACCGACCGGCAGGAATCTCGGGCAATGCAGCACCGTCCATTCTGATTGTCCCGGCGTTTGTTTTCAGGATTCGGGCAAGGCATTTCAGCAAGGTGCTTTTCCCGGAACCGTTCTGACCGAGAATGGCAACAACGTCCCCTTCTCCGGCTTCAAAAGAAATGTGTTTCAAGGCTTTAAAGCCCGGATAATCGAAAGAAACCTCATCTACTTGCAATTGCATAAACTGGTATGATTTAAATTTACAAAAACTATCCGCCTTTCTTCCTCGTCAGCAGAAACAGGAACAACGGCACGCCCAGAAAAGAGGTCAGAATCCCCACCGGCAAGACAATCGGCGAGACAACGGTACGCGCCACCGTATCGCACAGCAACAGAAACATTCCCCCGAACACGACCGAGCCGGTGAGCAGAAACTCCTCATTTTCGCCTATCCATTTCCGGACGATATGCGGTACAACCAATCCGACAAAAGCAATCACCCCGAAAAAGGAAACCGCTACCGCCGTGCACAAAGAAGCGACCACCATACCGGAAATCCGAAGCTTTTGGGGAGAAACGCCCATACTTTGCGCATAGTCGTCCCCGGATGCCAGCACCTTGTAATCCCAGCGTTTAAAGTAAAAATAGAGCAACGCCGGCAACAAGACGACAAGCATCATCCCAATTTTGTCCCAATCGCCCCGCCCCAGGTCTCCGAAATTCCAGAACACGATAGAAGCCAGTTGCACGTTGTCCGCCAAGTATTGCATCACCGCAATGCCTGCGCCGAACAGGGAATTGATGATTACGCCCGACAAAACAATCGTCTCCACCGACGCCCGCCTTGCCTTTACAATCAGCAGGATGACCGCCAGTCCCAACAAGCTTCCCGCAAAAGCGGACAAGGTCACGAGGTAAGGAGCGAACGGCGCGAACCAGGCAGAAGCATACACCGCTCCGGCGACACTTCCCCCGAAAACGATGCAGCAGGAAGCCCCGAAAGCCGCCGCATTGGAAATGCCCAGCGTGTACGGGGACGCCAGCGGATTGCGCAGCAGGATTTGCATCACCGTTCCCGACAATGAAAGGACCACTCCGGTAACGATTGCCGCCAATATTCTCGGCAAACGGATGTTCAATACGATTTGCCGACTCATTCCGGTATCTTTTCCCAACAACAAGTCCATCATTTCCCGGCAACCGGTCTGATGAGCCCCCGCCATCAAGGCGACCACTCCCGTGACACACAGCAACAGGAACATACACCCGATAAACCTCCGGTTACGGGTCCGGTATTTTTTATATTGAGCAACCAGCTTATTCATCATCTGTCAAATTACCATTCCAGCAGATTTCTGTATTTTCCCCAGCATTCTGCCAAGTCGGACGCAATGGGAGCACCGACAAAACGGAGCATAATTTCATTGGCCTTGTCTTCCATTGAAACATCGGCAAAGCGTTCCGGGTAAAGCACTTTCCCGACATACCAAGCATTGACGAGCATTATTCCAAAATTGGAATGATGATTGTTATAAGGCCACAAAGCATAAACCTGCCCCGTCCGGCAAGCCTTCAGCAAACGATTCAATCCCGGACGGTTCCGAAACTCTTCCCGCACCAATTGCCACCCTCCCGCATCGACAAAAATGACATCGGGATTCCATTCCAGCAATTGTTCCCAGTCGATGTACGTGCCGGTAATCGGCGACACGAAGGTCGAGTCCAGACCGGAAGCGACATTGTCCGCACCCAGGAAGTCAAAAGCCGCATAGTAAGGGTCGGTCGAAATGATGCCTTTTTGTCCCTTGTAAGAGATTCCCCCGACATACACTTTCCGGGAGTTGTCCTCGCCTGCCGTCCGTTTCTTCAAATCGGCAAGCTGGGCATCGACAAAAGCAAGCAGCGTGTCCACCTGCGCCTCCGTGTGCAACACTTCTCCGATTTGCCGCAGGGAATGGCAGAACACCGACCGTTTCCGCCCCATATCCCCGTACTCGATGGCAAAAACAGGTATTCCGGTGCGCCGCTGCAATTCATCCGCATCCCCGGAGGTCGTAGAGGACATAAAAATCACATCGGGCCGTGCCAGCATCAGCAGTTCCGGCTCGCCACCCATACCCGGACCGATGACGGGCTTATGGAGCAATTCGGGATGGGCAAACGTATGGGTAAATTCGTTATGCCGGGTTTCCTGCTCTTCCACTCCGCAAATAAAAGGGGCTCCCCCGGCATACGTCACCAGCCGGATTGCCGACGAACGGATACAAACCACCCTGCCGACGGTATCGGGCAACGCTACACGGCGTCCCAAGGCATCCGACACCGTTCTTGTCGCGGCTTTCCGTGCATCCGGACCCGCACAGGCGCAACAGGACAACAGAAGAAACAAGCCGTAAATGATTCTCATAACCGATTTATTCAATGGATGTGTATTGCCAGTTTCAGATTCACCAGTCTTCCTGCCGACACGTAATTTTGGGTATTCAGGTGCCGATTGTTGAAGAGGTTGATGACATCCGCCCCGACATAAAGCCTGTGCCGGAAGAACCACCTGGAAACCTGGGCGTCCCATACGGCAAAACCCGCTATCGATGCGGTGTTGTCTTCCGCCGTGTATTGCCTGGACTTATACCGTCCCCGAAACATCACGTCGACCCCTCCGCCCGTCCACAAGACGTATCCTTTCACCTGATTGCGCGGAGCATAGGTCAGCACTTTGCCATTCAATTCGGCTTTTCTTCCGAAGTCTTTCACCCTCGGGTCGTTGTAGGAGTAGTTCAGATTGATTTTCAAGCCATTCACCGGCAGATAATCCACATCGGCTTCCACCCCTTTCATTTCCACCCGGGAAACATTCTCCCGTTTGAATATATCCATCTTCCCCCACATTTTCTCGCCGGTAGCCACATAGTAGAGGAAATCCCGCCCACGGGCATAGTACACCGCGGGAGACAGCGATAAGCGGGAAGTCAGCCAGAAAGTCCCGCCCACCTCGTAATTGTCCAGCCGTTCGGGTCCCAATTCGGGATTGGCGATTTTGGGACCTACCCACATCCAGCCGGAGCGGCAGAGGTCGTCCAAGATGGAAGCCCGGAAGCCTTGGGAATAAGAAAGATAGGCTGACACTGACCGAACCGGATTAAAGCGCAACGCCACTTTGGGCGAGAAATGCTCCCACCGGTTATTTTTCAGATTTCCGTTGTAGCCGTTGAAATTAGCCACGTTGTCGCCCTCCGCCTGGAACCAGCCTTTATGGAAAAAAGCGTTGTCGTAACGTATCGCCACCTGCAACCAAAAACGTTCTTTCCAAAAGTTCAATTCATCCATAGCAAACAGGGACAGTATGGTCATCGTTCCTCTGTTGAGCACCTTGTCCGGCGAAGTCACGTAATGGTCGCCGCCATCGATGCTGCCGTTCTTGAACTCTCCGCCAACGGCAAGCTCGTGACGTTTTCCCGTGAAACGGGTATGCAGGACAGCCCCCCAGTCGTCCCGGTGGGATTTCACCCTGAACTGCTGGTAACCGCCACTGCTGATTCGCTCGTCCAGCCGGAAATAATCCTGGCGTTGAAAATACAGGGCGGCATTGTAAGAAAATTTTCCTTTCCCGCCGTGGAAACGACTTTGTATGCGGTGGTGATTGAAATGGCGATATTCCCCGTCGGGCGCCTCTATCTTTTCCCCTTCTCCCCTTTTGTCCCGATACAGGTCGTAGGACAAATCCACATTGAACAGCGGACCGGGCGTGACCAGTACTTTGGTGTATAGTCCGCCTTCTTTCATAAAACGAGCCACGCTGTAATCCGGAGTTGTCCTCAAAGTGTCGGGTATGTTGTTGAAACCGTCGCTTTGATTGAAGTATCCGGAGACCAACAAGGCAAACCGCTCTCCCAGACGGCTGGACACGCCGACATTTGTTTTCCAGGTATTGAGCGAGCCGTATGATCCGGAGGCATTCAGGGAAAAGGCATCGAGGGGTTTCTTGCCGATGATGTTGATGACTCCCCCCATCGCGTTGTTCCCGTAGAGCGAAGAACCGGGTCCCTTGAATACCTCTATGCGCTGCACGTTATCCAGGTGTATGGCGTTCCAGTTCACCGACCCCTCATCCGAGGTATTTATCGGCAATCCGTCAAAAAGCACCAGCGTGCGCCCCTGCTCGTCTCCCGCCAGTCCACGGATGCTGACGTTGCTGTGGATATTGCTGATGCCGTCGGAACGGGTCGTATTCACCCCCGAAATCATCGTCAGGATGTCGTCCGCGCTCTGCGCCGGACTATTCCGCAACAACAGCGGCGTCACGATGCTGATGTTTCCAGGAGTTTGCGACACCGGACGTTCCTTTCCGGAACCGGTAACCACGACTTCCTGCAAGACCAACGCCGTATCGACAACCGTATTTTCCGCCCGAAGCGAAACGCCTGCCGACAAGCAGATAAAAAAAAAGATTCACACACGATAGTCATTGTTCGAGCAAGAGGCGAAATGGCTTTCCTGCTGGTCTTCCCGACCACGCCTCTTTTGGCAATGTTGCCAGGCAGGAAAGGCACGTGTTCCGATGAATGGATAACCGCCGTTCGCATAGGTCGCACGGCTATCCGACGAGTCTGTGTTTTCATAATCTGTCGAATTTAGTGAACACCCTTGTTTACGCAATGCACCTCAAAATGGTTATTCCGCTTCTCCTCCATTTTCTTTCGGACGTATTGAAACCATTTCAGTCCTCTGCCGTAGTATATACACTAACACGACGGAGCTTTATCCTGTCGATGTCCGAACATCCATACTAAATTATTAAAAGTTAAAACTATGCACTTAACACCACGAGAGATTGACAAGCTGATGTTGCTGTCCTTGGGCGCAATCGCAGCACGACGCAAAGAAAAAGGGCTTAAATTGAATTATCCGGAAGCCGTGGCTTTTATCAGCTCGGCGGCACTGGAGGGAGCCCGCGAGGGGAAAACCTTGGAGCAGGTGATGACCGACTCCACCAAAGTATTGACCAAGGACGATGTGATGGAAGGAGTGGCCGATATGATATCCCTGATTCAAGTAGAGGCCGTTTTCACCGACGGCAGCCGTCTGGTAAGTATTCATCATCCGATAAAATAAGTAAGAGTTATGGCAGACAACAATGCAAAAAAAACGAAACAGACACCTGTCACGCCGGGTTTCACACCCAAACAACGCGTAGGTGTAGGAGGGGAAATTCTGAGCGCGCAACCGATTACTTACAATGAAGGCAGATACACCGCAACGCTCGTGGTTCACAATACCGGAGACCGCCCCATTCAGGTCGGCTCGCATTTTCATTTCTTTGAAGTGAACCGTTACCTGCAATTCGACCGGGCAAAGGCATACGGCTGTCACCTGAACATTCCCGCCACCACCGCCGTCCGCTTTGAGCCGGGCGACGAGAAGGAAGTGGAAGTCGTGGCTTTTTCCGGCAAGCAATACATTATGGGGTTCAACGGTCTGGTGCAGGGCTTCACCGGCGACGAAGACGCCCCGACGTTCTTCCCGCAAAGGATTCTGGCACTCGAAAGAGCCAAGAATCTCGGATTTAAGATGATGGACGAAACCCAAGCGGAAGCGGAACTTAAACAAAAGAACAAAAAACAGAAATAATTATGGCAAGCATTTCAAGACAACAATACAACGACCTTTACGGCCCCACCGTGGGTGACAAGATTCGTCTGGGCGATACGGAACTTTATGCGGAGATTACCGAAGACCTCTGCGTGTACGGAGACGAAGTGGTCTATGGAGGCGGCAAGACGCTTCGCGACGGTATGGGACTCGCCAATACGACGACTGCCGAAGGCGGCACCCTGGACCTGGTGATTACCAACGTGACCATCATCGACCCGATACTGGGGGTCATCAAGGCAGATGTCGGCATAAAAGACGGCAGAATCGCCGGTGTCGGCAAAGCCGGCAACCCAAACATTATGCGAGGAGTGAGCAAAGACCTGGTTACCGGTGCGGCAACCGATGCCATTTCCGGCGAGCACCTGATTCTGACCCCGGCAGCCATTGACGGCCACGTCCATATGATTGCCCCGCAGCAGGCGTACCATTGCCTGAGCAACGGCGTAACTACCCTGGTGGGCGGAGGTGTCGGACCGACCGACGGAAGCAACGGCACCACCATTACTTCCGGCACCTGGAATATGAAGCGTATGCTTCAGGCGATTGAAGGGCTTCCGGTCAATTACGGATTGTTGGGCAAAGGAAACTGTTCCGTTCGCAAGCCGTTGGTGGAACAGATGCTGGCGGGCGCCTGCGGTTTCAAAATCCACGAGGACTGGGGCAGCACTCCGGCGGCTATCCGGGCAAGTATGGCCGTTGCCGAAGAATACGACGTGCAGGTAGCCATTCACTCCGACACACTGAATGAAGGCGGATACGTGGAAGATACCATTGCGGCGATTGACGGACGCACCATTCACACTTATCACACGGAAGGCGCCGGCGGCGGACACGCGCCCGACCTGCTGAAAGTGGCTTCCCTTGCCAATGTGCTTCCCTCTTCCACGAATCCGACCCTGCCTTTCGGCATCAATTCCCAGGCGGAATTGTTCGATATGATTATGGTATGCCATAACCTGAACCCGAAGATTCCGTCCGACGTTTCTTTCGCGGAAAGCCGTGTCCGCCCGGAAACGCAAGCCGCTGAAAACATCCTGCACGACCTGGGCGTGATTTCTATGATTTCGTCCGATTCCCAGGCGATGGGACGCGTCGGCGAGAATTTCCTGCGGGCTTTCCAAATGGCTGACTATATGAAGCAGGTGCGGGGCAAGCTGGCAGAGGATTCGGACGGCAACGACAATTTCCGGATTATGCGGTACCTGGCGAAACTGACCATCAATCCGGCAATCACTTACGGATTTTCCGACCTGCTGGGTTCTATCGAGAAAGGGAAAATGGCGGACCTCGTGCTGTGGGAACCCGCTTTCTTCGGCACCAAACCGAAATTAGTCATCAAAGGCGGTCTGATTAACTGGGCGAATATGGGAGACCCGAATGCTTCCCTGCCTACCCCGCAACCGATGTACTACCGTCCGATGTACGGCTGTTTCGGCACCGCCCAACCGAAGAGTTGCGTTTCTTTCGTTTCCCGGGCGGCACACGATGTCGGCATCAAGGAGAAATACGGACTCGAAAGGATAGTCTATCCGGTACACGGCTGTCGCCAAATCGGCAAGCCCCATATGGTGCTGAACGGAAGTATGCCGAAAATCGACGTCAATCCCGAAACGTTTGAAGTGTTTATCGACGGACAGCAAGCCTATGTAAAACCGGCACAGAAGTTCTCTCTGGGTCAGCTTTACTGGTTCAGCTGACAGCTGTCTATGATTTACGGTTTACGATTGACCTGCCGACCCCACCGGTTGCAGGGCAGTCGTAAATCGTCATTTATAAATCCAAAATCAACCTACCTATGAAAATGTACACCGAAGTCCTCGGAAATCTATTCAGCCATCCGGACTGGAGCGAGAAACTGAAAACAGCGACCATCGAGTATCTGGATTTGGACCAATGGACCGCACAAAAAAGCCGCTTTATCGTCAAAAGCAACGAAGGCACGGAATACGGCGTTGCCCTGAAACGTCACAGCCAGGTCAAGAACGGCGACATCCTGGAATATGACCCGGAAAACAACCGGGCGGTCGTTATCCGCATCGACCTGAAAGCAGTGCTCATCATAGACCTGGAAAAAATGGCAGGACTACAACCTGAAGAAATCATCCGGCGAAGCCTGGAACTGGGGCACGCCATCGGCAACCAGCATTGGCCGGCTATCGTCAAAGGCACCAAGGTGTATGTGCCCCTGACCGTGGACAAGAAAGTGATGCTGAGCGTTATGGACACGCATCATTTCGAGGACATCACTTACGAGTTTCAACCCGGACAGGAAATCATTCCTTTCCTCGCGCCCCACGAAATCCGCAAACTTTTCGGAGGCGCCTCGCAAGCGCTGCCCCACGTGCACGAACATACACATAGCGGAGAAACGCACCACTGTCACCATTAACCCATCATTTGCAAGATTGAAACGATGACAAACGAGATTACCCGTTTTATGCACCTGCTTGAATTTTCGGATTCCGCCTTTCCGGTAGGCACGTTTTCTTTTTCCAACGGACTGGAATCGGCGGCATTCGAAGGTATCGTACAGGATGCCGGCACGCTGGAAGAATATACGCGAACGGTGCTCCGGCAAACCATTCTCTGCGATGCCATTGCGGCATTGCAGGCATTCCGCGCCGCCGCCCGCAACGATTACGAGCGGATTCTGGAGGCGGACCGGCAGGTGATGTTGTGCAAGATGAACGCTGAAGCACGCCTGATGCTTACCCGTATGGGCAAAAAAATGGCTGAAATCTGCATCCAAATCCATAACGGTCCGTTCATCAGCCGGTGGCTGGAGGACGTCCGGCAGGGCAAAACACCGGGCACTTATCCCATCGCTCAGGCAATCTGGTTTCAGCAGAACGGTTCCACCGAAAAAGAGCTGTTCGCCTCCATTGAATACGGAGCCATCAATATGGTTTTGAACGCCGCCCTGCGCTGCGTCAAAGTGTCCCATTACGAAACGCAAGCCATATTGTACCGTCTCTGTTCGGAAACCGCCGGCAATTACGAATCCGTCCGGGAACTGGACTTTGAGGATATGCAGGCTTTCGCGCCCGAAATGGATGTCCTTGCCTCTTTGCACGAAAAGGGCAAAATGAGAATGTTTATGAACTAAAATCACCCTACCTTAAATTGAAATTATGAGCAACACCTGCAGAATCGGAGTCGGCGGTCCCGTCGGCTCGGGCAAAACCGCCTTGATTGAAGCGATTACCCCCTATTTCCTGAAATCAGGACTTCAAGTATTAATCATCACCAATGATATTGTCACGACCGAAGACGCCAAGCACGTCCGCAAGATGCTGAAAGGCTATCTGGCGGAGGAACGGATTATCGGTGTCGAAACCGGCGCCTGCCCCCACACCGCGGTACGCGAGGACCCGTCTATGAACATTGCCGCCGTCGAGGAAATGGAAGCCAAGTTTCCGGACAGCGACGTGGTATTGATTGAATCGGGCGGCGACAACCTGACCCTGACGTTCAGTCCGGCACTGGTGGATTTTTTCATTTACGTCATCGACGTCGCGGCGGGCGACAAGATTCCCCGCAAGGACGGCCCGGGCATTTCCTATTCGGACATCCTGGTGATTAACAAAACCGACCTGGCACCCTATGTGCACGCCTCCCTCGAGGTGATGCGGCACGACTCGGAGCTGATGCGCCCCGGCAAACCGTTCCTGTTCACCAATTGTATGACAGGCGAAGGCATCCAGGAACTGGCGGAGCTGATTCAGGAAATGGCACTTTTTGACCGGACACCTCACAAAGAAACGAAATGATGAGCGACTTCACCCATTGCAAGGAACTGAAACCTTATCAGTCGCCCACACCGGCTATGCGGGCGGGAGCTCCGGGCAAATACGGTATGCTGGATTTGGTCTTTGAACTCGACGGCAACCGCAAGTCCATTATGCGCCACTGGGACAGACGCGCCCCCCTGATTGTGCAGCAGGAGTTGTATTTCGACGAAGGTATGCCCGAAATGCCCTGCGTGTATATTCTTTCGGCAGGCGGTCCCAACGTCGACGGCGACCGTTACGAAAACCGCTTTACCGTCAGGAAAGACGCCTATGCCTTTATCTCCACCGGAGCGGCAACGAAAATCGCCGAGATGATTTACAATTTCTCGGGGCTGAAACAGACTTTCGTATTGGAGGAGAATGCTTACCTGGAATACATTCCCGAAGCCACGATTCCTTGCCGAAACAGCCGTTACGTCACGGATACGGAAATCACCATCCACCCGACTGCCACGTTGTTTTATTCGGAAATCTACACCGGAGGCAGGAAATATTATGACGAGGGAGAACTTTTCGTTTACGACCTGTTGTCCGTCTGCACCTGCGCCCGCCGTCCGGACGGCACACCGCTGTTCCGGGAGAAAATGGTGGCTTCACCCAAAACGAGGAGCGTCCGGGACACGGGCGTTATGCACCATTACGACGTATTCGCCAATGTCATTGTGCTGACCCCGCCGGAAGCCGCCGACCGCATATATGCGCAGACCCAGGCGTTCATCAACCGGGACAGTCTCCTGGCTGTCGGCATCAGCTACCTACCCAACGAAAGCGGATTGATACTCAAAGTTTTGGGCAAGGAAACGCAACCGGTAAAAAGAATCATCCGCGCATTCGGCTCCGTTGTCCGTATGCAAATCAAAGGCAAACCGCTGCCGGAAGAGTTTATCTGGAAATAACGAATCATTCAACATTTTATAAACCAAAGATTATGGAAACATCCGCAATGACACCCAAATTACCGCCCCTTTTCTCTCTTGGCTTTTTCAAGCTGTATTTCAGGGGAATCGGCCAAGTTATGTTTCAAGGCAACGTATGGACCGGACTGTTCTTTCTCGCCGGCATTTTTTACGGTGCCTATACCTCCGGTATGCCGGCAGTAGCCTGGGGAGCCGTGGTCGGCACCTTGATGTCCACGCTGACTGGCTATCTGTTGAACTATCCGGCAGAAAAAGGAGTGAACGGGCTTTGGGGGTTTAACGGCATCCTGGTCGGCTGCGCCCTCCCTACCTTTTTGGGGAATGTTCCGCTGATGTGGCTTGCCGTGGTCGTTTTTTCATCTATGACCACCTGGGTTATGGTGGGGTTGAACCACCTGCTCGCCCCCTACAAGGTCAGTTCCTTTACTTTCCCGTTCGTATTGACCACCTGGTTCATCCTGCTGGCGGCACGGACGATGCACGGTCTTCCCGATGCCGGACTGGGCACACCCCAACTGCCCGGACATTTTTCCACCGTTATCGCCACCGATGTCAAAAGTCTGGCGATTTACTGGCTTACCGGCATATCCCAGGTCTTTCTGCTCAACTCCTGGCTGACCGGATTGCTTTTCCTCATCGGTCTGCTCATCAGCAACCGCTGGGCGGCTATCTGGGCGGCAATCGGTTCGGCGCTGGCATTAGGCATCGCCATTCTATATCAATGCAACGGCTCGGACATTGCCAACGGGCTTTTCGGATTCAGTCCGGTGCTGACGGCGATTGCCTTAGGCACCACGTTCTACCGGGTGAACTGGCGCACCGCCATTTGGACGCTGCTGGGCATTTTCGCCACGGTCTTCATCCAGGCGGGTATGGACACGCTCTTTGCCCCGGTAGGCATCCCCACGCTGACAGGTCCGTTCTGCATCGCCACCTGGTTGTTCCTCTGGCCGCACCTGAAACTGGACAAGAAGATTCTGCAACAAGGATAAACCCGACGGCTTATGACAGAACATCAAACCACCGGATACGATATGGACACGATGCCTCTTCGCTGGAGGCATATCCGGATATTAATCATCGCTTCCGCCGGGCAGTTTTTCGGAGGCGTACTGGCAATCCTGGTGGGAGTCATCGCTCCCTTGATTGCCCTGACGCATCATCCGGAACTCTCCTCCTGGTGGCAAGGGTTCATCTTTTCTTCCGGATTGACCGGCATTATGATAGGTTCCTTGGTTTTCGGGCATTTCAGCGACAAAGACGGGTATCTTTTTTCCTTTCGGCTTTGTCCGTTGCTGATTGCCGCCGCCTCTCTCTGGATTTTTTTCAGCCAGTCCATCGTGGTCCTGAACGTCTGTCTGCTGGTCATCGGATTCGCCGTCGGAGGAGGCTATGCCATCGACCCGTCCTACATTTCGGAGATGATGCCGCAGAAATGGCAACGCACGATGCTGGGCATTTCAAAAGCCAGTTCGGGATTGGGAAATATCCTGATGATTCTGGTCGCCTGGTACGTATTAAAAGTATCTCCCGACCCGGAACTCTGGAACCGGCTTTTCCTTTTTCTCGCCATCTTTTCGACAGCCGCCTTCCTTGCCCGCTTCTGGTTTGTGGAAAGTCCCGGCTGGCTGGTGCTGCACGGGAGAATTCGGGAAGCCGAAAAGAATGTCCGGCATTTCCTCGGGAAAGATGTCCGCATCGGGGCATTGGCTCACCCCAAAGCCCAACCGGCATCGCCACCAAAACCGGACAAAGAAAGGTTCTCCCGGGAAAACCTCAAGCGCATCATCCTTTGCGGTATTCCCTGGGGATGCGAAGGTATGGGCGTGTACGGCATCGGCATTTTCACGCCTATCCTGCTCGTGACTCTGGGTTTCATCTCCAACGGAACCCATCCGCTTGAAAAAACCATCGAATCTTTCCGGTTCACGTTCTATATCAATTTGTTTGTCATAGCAGGCTTTCTGCTGGGGCTGACCGTCTTCCGGCGGTTCAACCTCATCCGCACCCAAATCATCGGCTTTTTTATTTGCGCAATCGGACTTATTGTCACACTTTTGGGCTACCTTTACCACGGTTC
>CAYNXE010000028.1:11391-16365 GCA_964400995.1 uncultured Odoribacter sp. | reverse complement strand
ACCATTTGGGGAGGGGATAAATTGGCCTGTAAAAGTGATGACCCCCGGGTGAAATCCTCTATCGGGGAAAGCTGGGAAATATCAGGCGTGCAAGACAATGTTTCCGTCGTGTCCGAAGGGGTGCTCGCAGAAAACACCCTGGAAGAACTGATTGAAATATATATGGGCGACTTGGTTGGCGACAAGATTTATGAGAAATTCGGAGTGGAATTTCCGTTGTTGCTCAAATTCATCGATGCCCGGGACAACCTCTCCATACAAGTGCATCCCGATGACGCCATCGCCAAGGAAAGGCACAATGCCTACGGGAAAACCGAAATGTGGTACTTGCTGGATGCGGATTCCGATGCCGAGTTAATCATGGGCTTCAAGCACGACACGACCAAAGAAGAGTACCTGAAAGGACTTCACAACAATACCCTGCCGGAGCTATTGAATACAGAGAAAGTGAAAAAAGGGGATTGCTTCTTCATTCCGGCAGGCACCGTCCACGCCATTGGCAAGGGGTGTTTTATCGCCGAAATCCAGCAGACTTCGGATATTACTTACCGAATCTACGACTATGACCGGCGCGACAAAAACGGCAATCCGCGGGAACTCCATACGGAACTTGCCACGGATGTCATCCATTACGGCGAACAGAAAGAACACGCGATTCATTATCATCAACACGAGAACCATACGGAAGAGCTGGTCCATTGCCCGTATTTTACGACGAACTACCTGAAATTCAATCAGGAAATCGAGAAAGATTACATCAACATCGATTCGTTTGTCATTTACATGTGCCTAAACGGCTCATTCCACATCGTGTACGACACGGACCATTCCGTGAAAGTCAACCCGGGTGAAACCTTACTCGTTCCGGCGTGTCTCAAAAACCTGTTTCTGATTCCCCAGAAAGGAGGAGAGGCAGAAATCCTGGAGATTTTCATACAGTAACGATAATCAATGCCCCTGAAAACGAAATAAACATTTTCAGGGGCATTTTACAAACCGAAAATCCGACCGTTATTCGGCTGATTTCCGGTTATAGATAAACCGTGCCAGACCGTAGACATAACGACGAAAACCGGGACGATACGCCAACAGGCGACGGAACCAGCCCAACCGCTTGCCCACAAAACGCACCACCGCTCCCACAAAAAACATCGCAAACAACGTCCCCACGCCGATGATGTGCCATTGCCACTCGCCAAAAAAGGCATAGCACGCCATCACGCCCAAGGCAACAAGCAGCACATCCACGACAATTTTCACCTTGGGGAAATCAATCCCCGTCACCCGACTGACCGCCACCGGAAAGCCCTCGCCGGGCATCGTCACGCTGCCGCAACACACCTCCAGCGCGATACCGAAGCCCAAAACGGAGCAACCGACCACCTGCGTCGCAATCTGCTGCCACAGTCCCACGGGTTCAAGCCATGCGGTCAGCGCCATATTCACATCTATCAACGTACCGAAAAGGAAACCGATGACCAGTTGAAACAACTGCACCCACTCAAATCTCCTCCGCAACACCAAAATCTGTCCACCCACCAGCACGAAATTCATCACATACGTATATTGCCCGATGGTCAGCGCAGGCACCAATCCTTGCGTCCCCGCCCGCTCAAAGACATAAGGCAACACGCTAATCACACTCGACCCCAGCATGGAACGCACGCAAACCGCCACGCCCACAGTCATAATAAACAACGACACCAGCAGTAACAAATGCTGCCAGCAAAACGAAATAATCTTTTCTTTCATATCACGAAAACTAACGATTTTCCTGCAATGCCTCCCTCGTCCGCCGAGGAAGCCACTACACCACGGTATCAATGTGCATTTGGCTTCATTCCAATTATCGAGATTCAAAGGTATCAAAAATTTTCTATTTTTGTATCACCAACCGAACCACTGCATGGACATCTGGAGCAAGAAAAAGCGTTCCGCCGTCATGGCGAAAATACGGAGCAAAGACACGAAACCGGAATGGATTGTGCGCCGCTACTTGTTCTCCAGGGGCTACCGTTACCGCAAAAACGTGAAAGGGTTGCCCGGTACGCCGGATATTGTCCTGCGCAAATACAGCACAGTCATTTTCATCCACGGCTGCTTCTGGCACGGACATGAAGCGGACGGCACCATGCCCAAAAGCAACCAGGAATTCTGGAAAAACAAAATCGAACGGAACAAACAGCGTGACAAAGAAAACAAGGCACAATTGCGGGCAATGGGCTGGTCGGTGATGACCGTCTGGGAATGCCAGTTGAAACCGGCAACCCGACAACAGACACTGCGGGAAATCGAGTACCACATCAACCATACCTATCTGAGCCATTTCAAACAAAACATCCAACCTTATCCCGTCATTGGCGAAGCAACCGCCGACAGAGCCGCCGAGGAAAGAACGGAATACGGAAAAACAGACAACAACCGTGAACTTCACAACAAACAAGATTGAGCTTTCAAGCAAAACACGGGCAAAGCACATTCCGTATCTTTGTTAGCGGAAACGAAACTTGCTGATTCCGTAAAATGGGTAACACAATCTGTAATCCGGATAAAAGCCATACGAAACGAATTTTGTAACTTTGTAAAACTAAAATCGGACAAACACCATGAGAAAAATTATTTTATTCGCCTTTATGGCAACCCTAACTTTACAATCCATGGCACAACAGAAAATCATTCAGACTGCCGGACGCGAAGCCCTGGGCGAGTTTGCCCCCGAATTTGCCCGGCTCAACGACGACGTACTCTTCGGTGAGGTATGGAGTCGCAACCACTTGCTTTCATTGCGCGACCGCAGCATCGTCACCGTCACCGCCCTCATCAGCCAGGGCATTACCGACTCTTCTTTGGTGCATCATTTGCAAACCGCCAAAAAGAACGGCATCACCCGAACGGAAATCGCTGAAATCATCACCCACGCCGCTTTTTACGCCGGCTGGCCCAAGGCATGGGCGGCATTCCGTCTTGCCAAGGACGTATGGAACGAGGAAACGACCCCGGAAGACGCCAAGGCGGCTTTCCAGCGCGAGATGATTTTCCCCGTAGGCGAACCCAACACCGCTTATGCGAAATACTTCATCGGCAACAGCTACCTGGCGCCTCTCTCCTCGGAGCAGGTCATCGTTTCCAACGTTACCTTTGAACCGGGCTGCCGCAACAACTGGCACGTACACAAAGCCACGAAAGGCGGCGGGCAGATGCTTATCGGCGTAGCCGGACGCGGCTGGTATCAGGAAGAGGGAAAACCCGCCGTGGAAATCCTGCCGGGCACCGTCATCCACATCCCTGCCAATGTAAAGCACTGGCACGGCGCAGCCGCCGACTCGTGGTTTGCCCACCTGGCCTTCAGCGTACCGGGCGAAAACACGGACAACGTGTGGCTGGAACCCGTTACGGACAAAGAATACAAACGATTAAAACCATAAAGCCATGAAAAGCATTTTATCCCTTGCCGGGCTGTTGATGTTGGCATTGTTCAATATGCCCGTCCAAAGTCAGACACAAAACACATCTAAAAATAAGAATATGAAAGACAAGAAAATATTGGTAGCCTTTTTCTCCCACACGGGCGAGAACTATGGCGTAGGAAACATCACCAAAGGCAATACGCACATCGTTGCCGAAATGATTGCCGAAGCGACCGGCGGACAACTTTTTGAAATTGTCCCCGAGAAAGCCTACCCGAAAACATACAATGCTTGCGTGGAGACGGCAAAGCAAGAGAAGAACGCCGGCGCCCGTCCTGCCGTGAAAGGCGACATCCGCACCGAAGACTATGACGTCATTTTCATCGGATACCCCAACTGGTGGGCGGATATGCCAATGCCGGTCTACACTTTCCTGGAGAAACACGACTGGACAGGAAAGCACGTCATCCCTTTCTGCACGCACGAAGGCAGCGGTCTATCCAGCACGGAGCAATATGTTGCCAACACCTGCAAAGGAGCCACGACGGGCAAAGGTCTTGCCCTCAAAGGCACAACGGCACAAAACTCCCGCGAACAAGCCCGAAAAGCGGTAAGCACTTGGTTAGAAAAACTGGCGAATTGAACGTCTTACGAAGAAAAGCGAACAGCCTGTCGTACTCTTGCACGGCAGGCTGTTTCATATCTTTCCTGTTTTTTATACTTTTACATCAATTAAAAGTATTTCCTTATGAACAATGAAATCCTATACCTTTTGCTACCCGACTATGCCGCCCATGAAACGGTGTACCTTTCGCAAGCCATTGCCTGCGATGAACAGGCGATAAAAACCAGTCCCAAGTACGTGAACAAAATAGTCGCTCCGACCTTGGAACCCGTCCGCTCCTGTAGCGGTTTCAAGACGTTGCCCGACTACTCTTTCGACACGATGCCGGACGATTATGCCGCCCTCATCCTCATCGGCGGCTTTAGCTGGAACGATACCGAAATGACTGCCCCGGTCGTTCCCATAGTCCGCCAAGCCATACAAACCGGCAAAATCGTGGGAGGCATCTGCAATGGCGCTTCTTTCCTCGCCCGGCACGGTTTTCTGAACGACATCCGGCATACCGGCAACGGCATCGAACAACTGAAACTGCGGGGTGGCGACCATTACACCAACCAGGCCATGTATGTGCATAAACAAGCCGTCAGCGACCACCGAATCGTGACTGCCAACGGCTCCGCACCTCTTGAGTTCGCCCGTGAACTGCTCCTGCTGTTGGAGAACGACACGCCCGAACACATTGAAATGTACTACCAGTTCTACAAGCAGGGATTTACGACCTTGTTCTCGGCAAACGACTGACCATCGCCGGGATGTTCCCGAAAACAGGCTTCAAACGAAATCCAGAGAGCATCCCGGAGACAGCCGTCCTTAAATCATCTCCATGTGGTTCTGGTCAGTCAGCTTCTCGCAATAATGACATTTCAGGACAATCGGCGAGGCATTGACCACGGCAAACTTCGTCCGCACCTTTTCGTGATTGGTGATGCACTTCGGATTCAT
>CAYNXE010000028.1:0-11291 GCA_964400995.1 uncultured Odoribacter sp. | reverse complement strand
ACCGTCCCGTTTTCTATCGCGCTTACTTGTAATTCTTTCTTAGCCATAACAAAATCATTTTAAATGGTAAACTTTCATTTCAGACGTTCTCGCAGGCGTAAACCCGCATCCGAAATTCAAAATCATTTCAATCCCAAAGCCTTGCAAATAATAGCCTGACGGGCATACACCCCGTTGCGTGCCTGCTCAAAATAATAAGCCTTCGGATTCTCGTCCACATCCACGTCAATCTCGTTCACACGGGGCAGCGGATGCAGGATGCGCATATTGTCCTTCGCATTGGCAAGCATCGCATTCCGCAAGATATAAACGTTCTTCACCTTTTCATACTCCAAGGGGTCGGCAAAACGTTCCCGTTGCACGCGCGTCATATACAGAATATCCGCCTTGGCAATCACCTCGTCCAATTCGGTATGTTCGTAATACGGAATATTCAGCTCCTTCAGGTGCAACTTGTAAGCCTCCGGCATTTGCAGGGACTCCGGAGCCACGAAGTGGAACGTGGGATGAAAATGGCTCATCGCCTGGAGCAGAGAGTGCACCGTGCGGCCATATTTCAAGTCGCCCACCATACAGATATTCAAATTTTCAAGTGTTCCCTGAGTCTTGTAAATGGAATACAGGTCCAGCATCGTCTGGGAGGGGTGCTGATTGGCTCCGTCTCCGGCATTCAGAATCGGATGCACAGCCACCTCGCTGGCGTAACGGGCGGCACCTTCCACCGGATGACGCATCACAATCAAATCGGCATAATTGTCCACCATCTTAATCGTATCCTTCAAGGTCTCCCCTTTCGTCACACTCGAAGAGGAAGCGTCCGTAAAACCGATGATGCGTCCGCCCAGACGGTTGATTGCCGTTTCAAAGCTCAAACGGGTACGGGTAGACGGTTCAAAAAACAAAGAGGCAACCACTTTCCCCTCCAGCAAACGCTGATTGGGATTCGCCTCGAACTCCGAAGCCAGTTTCAGGACTTCCAGAATCTCCTCCTTCGTGTAATCTTCAATAGATACTAAGCTGTGTGTATTCATATCATTGTATTTAGTTGTAAATATTCGTCTATTTCCCATACGTCAGACAACAGCAAAAAAAAACCAACAAGTCTAACGACAATGTTGGTTTTTTAAAACTTTATCAATAAATCGGTCAATCTGACTGAAATGCTCAGTGACAGGCCCGGATGATATCTTATGTGATTGCTCTGACTTCATATCAGATTCCAAAGGTACATAAAAAATCGAACTGACAAAAATTTTCAATCACTTAATCACAAACCATTTTCACCACCCGATTCACAATATCCTCTGCAACAGCCCGTTTTGTCTTCAATTCATAATGATACCGCTCCTCGTTCCGGTCAATCATCGTCACCTTGTTCGTATCATACTCGAAACAGGCGCCGGCATCTTTCAGACTATTCAGTACAATCAGATCCAGATTCTTTTTGTGCAATTTCTGCACGGCATTCCCCTCCTCGTCGTTGGTCTCCAAGGCAAATCCCACCAGCAACTGTCCGGGCTTCTTCTGCTTTCCCAAAGCAGCAGCAATGTCCGGAGTCGGCTGCAACTCCAACGACAACTGTCCACCCTCCCGCTTTATCTTCGTATCGGCACGGTGCGCAGGCGTAAAATCCGCAACGGCGGCACAGGAAACCACGATGTCGCACTCCGGAGCTTGCGCCATGACCTGTTCGTACATCTGTGCGGCAGACTCCACGTCAATCCGGCGAATGGCAGGATGTTCCGTCTTCAAGGTCACGGGACCCGCCACCAGAACGACTTCCGCTCCCCGGGCGGCAAACGCTTCCGCCAGGGCAAATCCCATTTTACCCGTCGAATAATTGCCGATAAAACGCACCGGGTCGATTTTCTCATAAGTGGGACCGGCAGTCAGCAACACCTTCTTGCCGGACAATTCCCCGGACTGTGCAAAATATTGCCGGATGCAACGGACAATCTCCTCCGGTTCCGCCATACGTCCTTTCCCGGTCAGTCCGC
Source organism: uncultured Odoribacter sp. (assembly GCA_964400995.1). Taxonomy (GTDB): domain Bacteria; phylum Bacteroidota; class Bacteroidia; order Bacteroidales; family Marinifilaceae; genus Odoribacter. The sequence goes on along the minus strand of CAYNXE010000028.1, from coordinate 9,294 downwards.
TCGCCAGCTCTCCCTCCTCCGGCTCCACAATCCGATTCCCGTAACTCCTCAGGATTTCCAGATTATGCTGGGTCGCCGGATGCCGGTACATATCCAAATCCATGGCAGGCGCCACCATCACCGGACACTTCGCCGACAAATAAGTGGTGAGCAAAAGGTTATCGGCAACGCCATGCGCCATTTTTCCAATCGTATTTGCCGTGGCGGGAGCAATCAGATACAAATCCGCCCAAAGCCCCATATCTACGTGCGAATGCCAATCGCCGTTCTCCGGATTATAAAACTCCACCATGACCGGATGCTTCGACAAGGTTGCCATCGTCAAAGGAGTAATAAACTGCTTTGCCAGCTCGGTCATGACCACTTTCACCTCGGCACCCTCCTTCACCAGCAGGCGCACCAGACTCGCCGCCTTATAAGCGGCAATGCTTCCGGTGACTCCGATTATAATATGTTTCCCGCGCATGAATCTAAAACTTTACTACATAAAAAAACCGCCCGAAAGCGGCTCATTTCAGTCTTTCTTGGAGACCGGCTTGTTCTCTGCGTCCGGATTGCGGAAATAAACCTGTCCGTCCTCAAACTCCTGCGTCGCAATCAGCACCGGTTTCGGAATGCGTTCATAGAACTTGGAGATTTCAATCTGTTCCCGATTTTCAAAAATCTCCTCCAGATTATCCGTATAGGAAGCGAATTCCTGGAGCTTGCGGCTCAGTTCATCCTTCATTTCAACGGCTATCTGATTGGATCTTTTGGCAATGACAGCCACCGCTTCATAAATGTTATTGTCCGCCTTTGCAGCCAAAACAGCCGGATTGCGGGTAATGGTATTGTTAGGCGCTTTAACTTTTTTAAAATCTACCATATCAATTATTCTTATTTTAAATTGTATTTTCCGTTCTGTCAAATCCCTCCGGATTATTCTTCATAGTTGTACCCTTTCAGGTAACGATTTATCGCCTCGTACTTTTTCTTCATATCAGCGGTATACTTGCTTTCCGGATATTCATCCACAAAATAATAGTACTCCTCCAGGGCGTTGTTGTAACGCTCCAGCTTCTTCTCCTCCACACTGTTGACCGCCATTTCATATTTGGAGGCAAAAAGCATATACATCACCTCTTCCCGGTATTTGGAACCCGGAAAATCTTTCAGACAATTCTGCAAACTAATCGTTGCCGCCTTGTAATATTCGCGCAGGTAATAATTCCGCGCGCTCAAATAAGCCTTGTAGGACAACTTGTCCCGCATCTCGTCCATATAGCCGTTGATTGCCTCTTTCCTGCCACTGTTCGGATAACGGTTCAGATACAACTGAAATTCATTCAGTGCCTTGTCCGTCACCTGCTGGTCCAGACGAGGCTTGGGAGAAGCCTTGTAATCGCAAAAGCCCACCATGTAAAGACACTCTTCCGCAAACGCACTTTCCGGATACGTCTTGATGAACTGGCGGAACAGACTGGCAGCCACCTCGTAATCCTTCAGGTTGTAGCTGCAAAAGGCACGGTAATAGGCAATGTTCTGCGCCTTGCTCGTACCGCTGAATACCGTCCGGATGCCGTCCAGCAAATTCTGGGCACGCTGGTAATCGCCCTTGTTATAATATTCGATGGCCTTTTTATAAATCAGTTGATAGTCCTCGCTCTTCAACAGCTTCTGATACTCTCCGCAGGAAGCCAGTAGAACAATCACCCATATAAAAAGTAAAAATTTCTTCATTCAATCATGCTTTTGTCATCTCCCTTATCCGCTCCGGCATCGCTCCTCGTTCCGCCCCATTTCCGCCAAAAGGCTTTTTTACATCGTGCAAAGATAGATGAAAAAAGTAAAAACGGAAAGCATCCACTAAAAACTTTTGCCTCAACTCCATTTTTCCTAAGTACTTATACCCAATCTGTCAACTTTTAGCGGTTTCCTTTTTACTTTTTTACCTTATTTATTACTTTTGTCTGGTAAAATCAGCATCTACAAATTTTCAAAATACGATTGACGTGGACATTTTTGAAAGAGTAAAAAAACAAAGAGGTAACATCGGCCAGTATGCCAAAGAAGCACACGGCTATTTTGCATTCCCCAAATTGGAGGGAGAAATCGGTCCCCGGATGATGTTCCGTGGCAAAGAAGTGTTAAACTGGAGTTTGAACAACTACATCGGTCTGGCAAACGACCCGGAGGTACGCAAAGCGGACGCTGAAGCCGCCCAAAAATGGGGTTTGGCTTATCCCATGGGAGCGCGGATGATGAGCGGTCAGACTTCCCGCCACGAATACCTGGAATCCCAGTTGGCAGAATTTGTCCACAAACCGGACGCATTTTTGGTCAACTTCGGTTACCAGGGAATGATTTCCATCATCGACTCGCTGACCTCCCGTTTCGATTGCATCGTGTACGATGCGGAATCGCACGCCTGCATTATGGACGGCCTTCGGCTGTCAGCGGCAAAACGCTACGTTTATGTTCACAATGACATGAGCAGCCTTCGCAAGCAGCTTGAACACGCCACCAAATACGTAGAAACCACCGGCGGTGGCATCCTGGTCGTGACGGAAGGCGTTTTCGGTATGGCAGGCGACCTGGGCAAATTGGATGAAATCACCGCACTGAAATCGGAATTCGATTTCCGCCTGCTGGTCGATGACGCTCACGGTTTCGGAACCATGGGACCCACGGGCGCAGGTACCGGAGAACATTTCGGCGTACAGGACAAAGTGGACCTCTACTTCGGAACATTTGCCAAGGCAATGGCAGGATTCGGAGCTTTCGTCGCTACCGACGAGGAAGTCTGCATGTCCCTGCGTTACACCATGCGTTCACAGATGTTTGCCAAATCCCTGACCATGCCGATGGTCGAAGGAGCGATCAAGCGTCTGGAAATGCTGAAAACCCAACCGGAAAGACGTGAAAAACTTTGGAAAATCGCCCATGCCTTGCAGGAAGGCCTGAAAGCCGACGGCATGAACATCGGCATCACCAACTCCATGGTGACCCCGGTATATCTGTCCGGAAGCGTTGCCGAGGGTATGCAAGTGGTGTTCGACCTCCGCGAGAACTACAACCTGTTCTGCTCGATTGTCGTTTACCCGGTTATCCCGAAAGGCCAATTGTTGCTGCGTCTGATTCCGACCGCAGAACACACGATGGAAGACGTACATTACACAATCAATGCGTTCAAAAACGTGGCAGACAAACTGGCTCGTGGCGAATACAACAAAGAAATCCTGGTGGACGCCAGCAAGTTGTAATCCCGGCTGTCTAAATAAAAAAAGAGTCGTTCCTGCAGGAACGACTCTTTTTATATCCATACTTTTTCAAAGTCCGTTAATCACTTCCCTCGCCTTGTTAACCATATCGGCGGCAGGTTCTTCCGCGAGGCGTTTGATGTCAAACATTTTCAATGTCTCATTCAACAATTCCAGCTTCTCCGGCTGGTTCTTCAACTCCTCCTTCAATATCCGAACCTTCTCATAATCCTGGATGCCCTCCACCAAACGTTCAAAACGAATGGAGGTACGTCCTCCCGGATAAACCTGATAGCAGTCGCCGGCACCGAATGCACGGAAACGGGAATCCCGCAGCGGGTCCTTCACCCAACTGTTGAACGCCCAGCGCAAATAGCCGTCAAAATCGGCGGCAGCAGCATACCAGGCATGCCAAGCGGCTTCGGCAGGAGGTGAAAAGGTAAATATGTTCGGATAGGCCTCGGAACAGCAGGTGTACACCGTACTTTTCTTGCCCGAAGCTCTCCGTTCCGCCAGCACCTCTTTGGGGAAAGACTGACCGGAAGCAATACAATAGTCCGCAATCTCCCGCTCTATCGGCTCGTGATAATTACCCGCCAAAGCGACTCTGAAATCCGGATCTGCCTCCCGAATCAAAGCCATGGCACGCTGCATCTGGTCCATCGGACGCTCGTCCATAGCTATCGTCGTGATGTCAAACCACCCCTTAGCTTTCAGGTGTTTGGCAAAATCCACCAAAAAAGGATACCAGAAATCACGGTACTCCGGCGAACCAACCTGGGCATCCACGAATTTCATCCCGTCGGACGCCTGGTCATAGTAACGGAACGACAGTTTCCAGGGTATCATGGAATAACAATTAATCTCCCGGTTGATGCCCATGGACATCGCAAACTCTACCCACTTGTCAAACACGGCATAATCGTATGCCCAGCTTCCGTCTATCTTTTTCACCCGCATCACCATAGACTCAAACGGATCCTCCGTCTGCCCGCCCCAGGGCTGGTGCATAATAGAAGCAGTGATACATTTTTGTCCGGCATCGGCAAGTTGTTTCATAATCGGACGCATGGCATCGAAATGCGCATCGCTCCACAAAGGCACCTGATAATAGCGGGCGACGGCATACGGATTCTGCCACAAATCCAACCAGAATGCCCATTGTTCAGGGGCAGGCAAAAGACGATCGCCCACCGTCAGCTCGATGTCCAGGGGAGCAAATTTGCCCTCCTTGCTCTTAAAGCTCAGCCGTCCCCGGTACACGCCGCTCTTCACTTCGGCAGGCGTCCAGATATTCACCCACACCGGTTGCGTGTGGCGCGCCCCGATGTCGTGCAACACCTTCACGTCCAGAATATCCGCCACGACCGAAGAATCAAACACCGTGTGGTCCGGACGGTAGCCACACGCTCCACGCTTGTCCTTATTCAGTTCATCGGTCATGACATACCGGACAAAATGCGTCCGGATGGCAGAAGCCGGAATGATATTGCCCCCCGGACCTTTCAGGTTGGAGACTTCTATGGCCACCTCCTTGCAATCCCGGGTGGTCCAAAGCAAAGCCTGGGCATTGATCCGTTCCCCCTTCCACACCTTGCCTTTCCACGTCCGGTTCTTCACATCCACGTCCGGCACATTCGTCTTGCTGTAACGCACATCCGTCGTTCCCCAAGCACTATAATAAGGACGTTTGCAAAGCGTCCATTTTTTCTCGTCAATCGGCTTGGTGTCCGTCAACTCTTCAAAATCCCGGTAAAAATCATATTCCTGCGCCTGCACGATGCTGCTAAAAGCACTGCACCACAGTCCGGCAAGCCAAACACATTTTCTTATCCTGTTCATAATCATTTGTTATAAATACATATAAAATAACAGGTTACAGACTCATTCCTCCATCCGCAACCTGTCATTGTCTTTTCTGGTTACCCATCATAAAATCAGCATGGCGTCTCCATAAGGGCCGAACTGGTATTTCTCTTTCACAGCCACGTCATAAGCCTTCATCACCTGATCGTAGCCCCCAAAGGCAGCCACCATCATCAGCAAGGTAGAATAAGGCAGGTGGAAATTGGAAACAAAGGCATCCGGCATACTGAACTCATAGGGAGGAAAAATAAATTTGTTCGTCCAACCCTCGTACTCCGCAAGCCTTCCCTTGGTGGTCACACAACTCTCCAGGGTTCTTACCACCGTCGTACCGACAGCACAAATCTTGTGCTTCTCGTCCTTGGCGGCATTCACAATCTTCACCGTCTCCGGCTCCACGATAATCTGCTCGGAATCCATTTTATGCTTGGTCAGGTCTTCCACATCCACTTCCCGGAAGTTACCCAATCCGACATGCAACGTAACGTAAGCAAAATCGATACCCTTGATTTCCATGCGTTTCATCAGTTCCCGGCTGAAATGCAATCCGGCGGTCGGAGCCGCCACCGCCCCCTCGTGCTTGGCGAAAATGGTCTGATAACGCTCCTCGTCCTCCGGTTCCACTTTCCGGGTTATGCTCCGGGGCAGCGGAGTCTCCCCCAGCCCGTACAGCAACTTCTTGAACTCGTCATAGTCCCCGTCATACAAGAAACGCAAAGTTCGTCCCCGGGAAGTCGTATTATCTATCACCTCGGCCACCAGACTGTCGTCCTCTCCGAAATACAGCTTGTTGCCAATCCGGATTTTCCGGGCAGGATCAACCAACACATCCCAAATCCGCAACTCCCGGTTCAATTCCCGCAACAAAAACACCTCTATCTCGGCGCCGGTCTTTTCCTTGTTTCCGTAAAGGCGGGCAGGAAACACTTTCGTATCGTTGAACACGAAAACATCCTTCTCGTCAAAATAGGATATAATATCCTTGAAAACCTTATGCTCAATCTCCCCTGTCTTCCGGTCCAGCACCATTAAACGACATTCGTCCCGATTGTCGGACGGGTGCTGAGCAATCAGCTCAGGAGGCAATTTATACCTGAACTTGGATAATTTCATTTCCGTATCGTATTAGAAAAACAATTCAAATTTTAACCTAAAAACTTATGCCAACAAAAGAAAGGAATACTTCCGCCAAGCGTGGAAATACCCCAATTTCATAAAAACGGTGCAATTTATGATTTTGTTTGCAGAAATGCAACCAAATCCTCCATTTTCTGGGCATCGTCCACCCGAAATGTTCCGCTGCCGATGCGCCGCAAGCCGGACAGATAAGCACCGCTGCCGCAAGCCTTCCCAATATCATGCGCCAGCGAACGGATGTAAGTTCCCTTGCTGCACACGATGCGCAAACGGACTTCCGGGAGCGCAAGTTCCTCGATTTCCAGTGTTTTTACCTCCACCTCACGGACAGGCATCTCCACCTCGCTCCCTTTCCGGGCTTTTTTATAAGCCCGGTCACCGTTGACACGAATGGCGGAATACACGGGAGGCACCTGCCGAATCACGCCACGAAACTGTTCCAATACCTTCTCCAGATAAGGCAAATCAATGTGAGTGTACGGAAAATTCCCTTCCGGCTCGGTTTCCAAATCATAAGAGGGGGTCGTTGCACCGAAATGCACCGTCGCCACGTATTCTTTCTCCTCCGCCATATAACTCTCTATCCGTTTCGTCCATTTGCCGGTACATACGATGACCAGTCCCGTTGCCAACGGGTCCAGCGTTCCGGCATGCCCCACCTTGATTTTTCCACACACAGGCTTCAGACACCAGCGGATTTTATTCACCACGTCAAAGGAGGTCCATTTCAGCGGCTTATCCACCAAAATCAAAGCTCCCTCGTGAAAGTTCCCTTCCTCTTGATAAACAATTCTGCACACCTTTGCCGTACACTAAATCAAACAATACGCCAAAACACCAACGCCTGCCACCAAACAGTACAAGGCGAACCAAATGAGTTTTCCCCGCCGCACCAGGTTCAGCATCCAATTGCAAGCCAGGTATCCGGACACAAACGCCGCCACGAAACCGACCAGCAAGGAAAGCACCGGCACGGAAGCCGCGGCAACCTCACCCGTCAGGATGTCTTTCGCCTCCAACAAGGCTTCTCCCAATATCGGCACCAGTACCATCAAGAAAGAAAATTTGGCCACCTGTTCCTTGTTATCCCCAAGCAGGATACCCGTCGCTATCGTCGACCCGGAGCGGGACAACCCCGGCAGCACGGCACACGCCTGCGCCACACCAATGACCAGTGCGTCCACAAATGAAATGCGGGTTTTCAACCGGGGCTTCGCATAATAGGCAAACGCCAGCAATCCGGCGGTCAGCAAAAGGCAAACGCCAACAACACCCAATCCCTCGCCGAAAATTCGCTCCACCTGCTCTTTGAAACAAAAGCCGACAACCGCCACCGGTATCATGGACACTACGATTTTCAACACATATTGCATTTCATCGTTCCAACGGAACTTGAAGAAGCCACACAGCAATTCACCGATTTCCTTGCGCAACACGACCAACGTACTGCATACGGTAGCCGCATGCACCACAATCTCAAACGTCAAATCCTCCGTGATTTCCACCCCGAGAATCTCCTTGAAAATCTGCAAATGCCCGGAACTGCTCACGGGCAAGAATTCAGTCAGTCCCTGGACTACCCCAAGAACCAAAGCCTCCAACCAATCCATAACGTTTAATCTTCTTCCTCTTGTTTCGGTTTACGCATAATGGCCCAGAAAATAAAGCCGAAGCCTCCCAGCACCACAATGGGAGCCAGCGTAATCCGCCGGAAACTGAAAATATCGTAATTAAATTCATCCGGGTTACTGCTTCCTCCCCCCATCATCAGGATGAAGCCCAGCACCACGATGCCGAAACCAATCAGGATCATCTTGTAACTGCTTACGGGGATGGGAAAGCCGATTTTTCCTCCCGGAGTCTTTGGATTGTTCTTTATTGCCATATCCTATCGTTTTATATTGTACTATTTTTTATCCCTGCGAACCGATTAATTATACAGGTCGTTCATGTTCTTATTCAAGTATCTCCCCACCGACATCCAGGAGGCCAGGAAAGACAGCAGGATGCCGCAAGCCACGACAAACACCACCATTTCAATCAACAGCTCCTTGTTCATCAAATCCACCACTCCCCCCACCTCTTTCTGCAGGAAATAAATGGCGACAAGCAGAATCAGGTTGGCAAACATACTGCCAAAGAAACCGAACCAGACGCTGTTCTGGATAAACGGCTTACTGATAAAAAAGGGCTTTGCCCCCACCAGTTGCATCGTCTTGATTAAAAAACGCTGCGAATAAACAGCCAGATGTATCGTATTGCGTATCAACGTAAAAGAAATCAACATCAGGGCAGCTCCCGCCACCAACAAAATAAGGCTGATGCGGCGGACGTTCTCATTGACCATGTGCACCAACGATTTCTGATAGGAAACCTCCTGCACCAGTTCATTTTTCAGCAAACTCTTCTCAATCAAAGCCAACGAGTCATTGTTGGCATACGCCGGATTCAACTTGATTTCCACCGAAGGCAACAATGGATTATACCCCAGCACCTCTTCAAAATCCTCCCCCAGCACCTGTTTAAACTCCTTGGCGGCATTCTCCTTGCTCACAAAGACGGAGGAAGCGACAAAAGGTCTGGTTTCCAGGATTTTCTGCATCTTCTTTATCTCTGCCTCGTTCACATTATCCTTGACGATAATGGAAAAACCGATGTTCTGTTTCACGTGGTCGGACACCTGTCTGGCATTCAGCAAGATAAACGCCAGAATACCGACCACCACCAGTACCAACGCAATACTCAGCGTAGATACCAGATACGCGCCTGCCACTCTCTTTTTTATTCCTGTCATCTTAAACTTCGTTCAAGTAAACTTAATCCTTTCCGTTTTCCGTCCTAAAGAACACCCTGCCCGAAAGCAGCGGCACTCCTTTTTCCCCATTCAAACAAACCACAAATATAGCAATTATTATCCAATTATTTTTTATCAAATGTTTGTACAAAATAAAAAACGCCTTATATTTGCATCCGCCAAAGAAATCAGGAGTTCTTTCGTATGCGAAAATAGCTCAGTTGGTAGAGCACGACCTTGCCAAGGTCGGGGTCGCGG
>CAYNXE010000027.1:5945-16563 GCA_964400995.1 uncultured Odoribacter sp. | reverse complement strand
AAATCATTGACTAGTCCATGGCATTGAAATTCAATCCGGCAACCTGGCTGAGCAATGGTATGCGCCCTTTTTCCGGGAGCGAGACGAAAGGAGCCGTAATGGACAGTTTTTCATTGTCCAGTTTGATATTTACGACAATGGAACCGTGAGGGATGTGAAATTCATTTCCCTGTACATTGCCGTATCGGGTGCGAAATTCACCGTTTATGTAGTCGAGCAACGAGTAGAAAGATTTCAGGTATTCCTGATTTTCAAAAGCTTCTACGCTTACATCGAAAGCTTCGACATTCATTTTGCTCTCTGTCGATGCGATGACGGGAGGAATAAAGGTTAAGTTTTGCTTCATGATATAATGACGATAATTTGTTAGATTTTCAATAAGTTATATAAAAGTTTGTTCAAATGTAAGCGTTGTTTGCCGTATGTTGCAAATGTAATGATATTTTGGACGAATGCAAGAAGATGTCGTTTTTAATCGGCTTTTATGGCTTGGGAACGGTTTGAATGTTCATGAAAATATGTGTTATATTTGCCGGGTATTTTAGCAAGAAGAAGATGACGGCGAAAATCAGTAAGACCAATGCGGCGCGTTTGCTGGACCAGGCGAAAATCGGTTATGAACTGGTGCCTTACGAGGTGGACGAGAATAATCTGGCGGCAGGACACGTGGCGGAACAATTGGGGGAGAATATAGCACAGGTATTCAAGACTTTGGTGTTGCGCGGAGACCGAAATGGCATTTTTGTCTGTGTGGTTCCGGGGGATGCCGAGGTGGATTTGAAACTGGCGGCAAAGGCTTCCGGCAATAAAAGCGCGGAATTGATTCCTATGAAGGAGTTGCTGCCGACTACGGGGTATATCCGGGGCGGGTGTTCGCCGATCGGTATGAAAAAGGCGTTCCCGACTTTTATACATCCTTCCTGTATGGATTTTGATTTTATCTATATCAGTGCGGGCATCAGGGGATTGCAGATAAAAATAGCTCCGGGTGATTTGTGCAGGTATGTCGGAGCGGTGGTAACGGCGTTGATTTTGGTGTGATTTATGGATATTGGCAGGACTTTGATTCATTGGTACGCTGAAAACAAGCGGCAGTTGCCTTGGCGGGAGACGACAGACCCTTATCGGATTTGGATTTCGGAAATTATTTTGCAGCAAACGAGGGTGGTGCAGGGGCTGGAATATTTCAACCGTTTTGTGGAGCGGTTTCCGGACGTCCGGAGGTTGGCGGATGCGGAGGAGGATGAGGTGATGAAGTATTGGCAGGGGCTGGGGTATTACAGTCGCGCCCGTAATTTGCATACGGCTGCCCAGGAAATCAGGGACCGGTTTGGCGGAAAGTTTCCGCAAACCTACGAGGAGGTGCTGTCTTTGAAGGGGGTTGGTGAATATACGGCGGCTGCCATTTGTTCGTTTGCCTGGCGGTTGCCTTATGCCGTGGTGGACGGGAATGTTTACCGGGTGCTGGCGCGGGTGTTCGGTATGGATGTGCCGATAGATTCCGGTGCCGGAAAAAGGGAGTTTGCGGCATTGGCGCAGGAGTTGTTGGACAAGGAACGCCCCGATATTTATAATCAGTCGATTATGGATTTCGGAGCGGTGCAATGCACACCCCGGAATCCCGATTGTCTGTATTGTCCGTTGCGGGAGGGGTGCATCGCCTTTTCGGAGGGCAGGGAGAACGATTTGCCGGTAAAGGCGGGCAAGACTGTCGTTAAGCCCCGTTATTTCAATTATTTGCATATTCATTGCCAGGGTTTGCATTTGCTGGCGCGCCGTGATGACAAGGATATTTGGCGCAATCTTTACGAATATCCTTTGATAGAGACGGAGGAGGCCGTGGATTTTGGGGAGTTGCAGCGTTCCGAGGCGTATTGCCGTCTGTTGGACGGGGTGGATGAAATTCGGGTGCTTCGTATGATAGAGATGCCGAAACACGTGCTTTCCCACCGGATTATTTATGCCCGGTTTTATGAATTGGAAGTCAGCCATTTTTCCGCCGGAATGAAGCATTATTTGCAGGTGAGGGAGGAGGAGATGGAGAAGTATGCCGTTTCCCGGCTGATTGAATTGTATCGGGAAATGTAGGATTTTGATGTGTTTTTTTGCCGGCTGCCGTCAGAAGTCGGCAGGTTTTTCCAATTGCATTTTTTGCCCGGTTGCCGGGTGTACGAACTCGATGTATTCGGCGTGGAGGTAAAGGCGTTTCGCCTTTTTCCCGTACAGGGAATCCCCGACGATGGGGCAGTTCAACCCCAGGGGATGTGCGGCGTGTACCCGTAACTGGTGGGTGCGTCCGGTCTGCGGATAGAAGGCGACGCGGGTGTGTCGTTCCGTCCGTTCCAGTACCTGGTAGCGGGTGATGGCGGGCTTGCCGAATGTTTCGTTTACGATTTGCCGGGGACGGTCGTGGATGTCCGGGCATAGCGGCAGATCGATCACTCCTTCGTTTGCGGGAATGTTGCCGTCCAGGAGGGCTGTATAGCGTTTGCGGACGGAGTGGGCAAGGAATTGCTTTTGCAGATGCTCGTGCACGGTTTTGTTTTTGGCAATGAGCAGCAATCCAGAGGTGGCCATATCCAGCCGGTGTACGAGCAGGGGACCGGTGGCTTCGGGGTATTTGCGTTGAACCAGGTCCCGGACGGACAGGCGGGGTGTTTTGCCGGGGACGCTGAGCATCCCTTCCGGTTTGTTGACGACCAGCAGCCATTGGTCCTCGTAGATGATTTCGGGGAATCCGGAGTACTGCTGTTCTTCGGGCGAATCGGGTTGTTCCGTGTCCAAACCTTGCAGCATAAAACGCAGGATAGGACCGCATTTCCCTTGGCACGCCGGGTAATAGTAGCCTTGTCGGCGGATTTCCGTTTTCGGGGAGCAGCCCCACCAAAATTCCGCCATAGCAACGGGATGCAGTCCGTGTTTGTAGGCGAACTGGAGCAGTTTCGGGGCGGCGCATTCTCCGGCGCCGGCAGGAGGGTTGTTTTGTCCCTCTTCCCGGAAAAGGTCAAACAGATTTTTTTCCTGTCCCCGGGCGTTGAGCAGGCGGAATTGTTCGAACAGTCGTTGCTGGAGCTTGGCGGAACGCTGTTTGCGCTCGGTCTTCAATGCTTCGATGCGTACGGTAAATTCGTCGATGCGGTGCTGTATTTCGCCGACCTGTTCTTTCCAGTGTTTTTCCAGGCGTTTGTATTCGGCTTTCTGGTGTTGGCTTTCGCGGATGAGTGCCGAGGTGTCGATGTCTTGCAGGTTTTGGCGTTGCCAATCCCGGGCGGCCTTGTCTGCCTTTAGCTTGGCTTTGGCGGTAGCCAGGGTTTGTTCGGCTTGTGCACTTTGGGTCATTAAATCCTGCCGTGCTTTCCGATGGTCCGGGTCATTTTCCATTTGCCGGATTTGCTCGTTGATGGCGGAAATGCGCTGTTCTTCCTGCGTAAAGAAACCGTCCGGTGCTTGCAGGTTGTAGACCGGAGGAACGAAATAGGGGTGCAGGTAAGTGCCGTCCAGAATGCCCGAAAAGGCTGCCAGGAAACCGATTCGGTTGTCCGGGGTGCGGACAACCAGGACGCCGAACATTTTTCCTTCTTCCGGTTTCCGCTTCCAGAGGTCCATCTCGGCAAGGTATTCCTGCACTTCTCTTGCCGCTTCCACGCACAAGGTGTGGGGCGTGTAATGGAACGGATTGGTGAACCGCTCAGGCAGTGCGATGCCGGCAACCGGATTTCGGAAAAAATGAATCATAAAACGTGATGATAATTTTTGCCTAAAGTAGTGAAAATCGGGATAAACTGAAAATTCCGGGAATTTTGTAAATTTGTGCCGGAAAAAAGAATCAAATGAAAGAAGTAAATCCCGAAGAGACATCTCGCGCATACGCGTTTGAGATGTGGATGAAAGCGCCTATGCCTATGGTGACGTTTTTCAAGACGCTTGATGTGTCGAATCTTGTGCGGTTGAGTCGAAGGAAAGGCTTGAAATTCAATATGCTGATGTGTTGGTGTATTGGCAGGGCGGCGAGCCGGATGAAGGAGTTTTATCTGCTTCCGGTGGGCGACAAGTTGATGCAGTATGAATCTGTTGCCGTTAATACCATTGTTGCCAACAGGGAGGGGGAGGTCAGTTCGTGCGATGTTCCGTTTTCGGACGATTTGGCGGTGTTTAATGAGGATTATCTGCGCCTGACCCGTCAGGTTGCCGAGACCTGTCAGAATCACGATCTGCCCGAAAGTATGGTCATCGGCACCTCGGCACTTGCCCAATATGACCTGGACGGGGCGGTGGGGATGTACAGCGGCATATTCAACAATCCGTTTATGATTTGGGGAAAGTACCGGAAACGTCTGTTCAGAACCACGTTGTATGTTTCTTTCCAGTTTCACCATACGCAGATGGACGGCGCCCACGCTGCCGGATTCCTTGATTTGTTGCAGAAAGAGATAGACGGCAGGAGGTGAAATGACGTTTGAAGATTGGTTTCGTTTTTGTATTTTTGCTGTTGTTTGCAAGGCAGGTTTAATTCAATGAAGATATGAAAGACAAGATTGCCATTGTTGAGGATTATACGATAAGGGAGGCTTTGATGGAGGATGCTTCTTCCATTTGGCAGGCGATCGATTCGCACCGGGATTATCTGGTGGAGTGGTTGCCTTTCGTGGAGCAAATGACCTGTGAAGCGGACGAGGAGGCTTATCTGTCGGAAGTGCTGTCCGTGCCTTACGAAACGAGGAATCTGGTCTATGTGATAGAGAAAGGAGAGGAGTTTTGCGGTTTAGTGGGTTTCGTGACCACCGACCTGGCGAATCACCGCACTGAAATCGGCTACTGGCTTTTGCCGGAGCATCAGGGCAAGGGGGTGATGACCCGCAGTGTCTTTTGGTTGTGCCGATGGGCAATGGAAGTACGTTCCATAAACCGTGTCCAGATTCGGTGTGCCGTCGGAAATCACCGGAGCAATGCCATTCCGCAACGTCTGGGCTTCCGCTTGGAGGGGACGGAGCGTGATGGGGAATTGCTCGCTTCGGGAGAGTATGCCGATTTCTATGTTTACAGTCTGCTGAAAAAGGAAATTTCAGGGCAATCGGTGGAATAAATCGGGTCGGGAGCCTGTCGGCGCAAAAATAAAAACCGGGGAAAGGCTTGGGCGAATCGGTAAAAATTGATTAATTTTGCCTGAATCGCTTACGGGTCATAAAGTTTGACGATTCCTGGAATCTTCGGATATCCAGGAATTTGCGTTGTGTTTGCGTGAAACGGCGGGGAGAATGGATTTTATGATTTTCAAGGAGTTACACGTGATATAAAATTAACAAACATATTTGTGCAGATGGTAGATAATGGTTATTCGGAAGATTCGATTAAGACGTTAGACTGGCAGGATCATATCCGTCTTCGTCCCGGAATGTATATCGGCAAGCTGGGCGACGGTGCGGCACCGGATGACGGTATTTATATTTTGGTGAAGGAGGTGGTGGACAACTCCATCGATGAATTTGCTATGGGTGCCGGTACGGAAATCCTGATTACGGTGGAGGACCGAAAGGTGACAGTGCGTGACTTCGGTCGGGGTATTCCTTTGGGGAAGCTGGTGGATGTCTCTTCCAAGATGAATACCGGAGCGAAGTATGATTCCGAGGCTTTCAAGAAGTCCGTGGGTTTGAACGGTGTCGGCATCAAGGCGGTCAATGCGTTGTCGGAAAGTTTTGAAATCCAGTCTTTCCGGGAGGGAGAAACCAAGTATGTCCGTTATTCCCGGGCGAAAATCGTGGAGGAGCGGGATATTGAACCTACCAATGAGCCGAACGGCACGAAGGTGACTTTCCTGGCGGACAAGGATATTTTCGGAAATTATCATTTTATCATCGAGTATCTGGAAGCGATGGTGAGGAACTATGTGTTTCTGAATGTCGGTCTGACCATTGTTTTCAACGGGCATAAGTTTTTTTCCAAACGCGGGTTGTATGACTTGCTGACGGAAAATATGAACGGCGAGGGGTTGTATCCGATCATTCACCTCCGGGGGGAAGACATTGAGATAGCGA
Source organism: uncultured Odoribacter sp. (assembly GCA_964400995.1). Classification (GTDB taxonomy): domain Bacteria; phylum Bacteroidota; class Bacteroidia; order Bacteroidales; family Marinifilaceae; genus Odoribacter. The sequence continues at coordinate 10,531 of CAYNXE010000027.1, read as the reverse complement.
TGACGCACGGCAGGCAGTACGGAGAGGAATATTATTCGTTTGTCAACGGTCAGCATACGACGCAGGGGGGAACGCATCTGAGCGCTTTTCGTGAGGCGGTAGCCAAGACCATACGGGATTTCTACAAGAAAGATTTCGATATGTCCGATATTCGTGCTTCCATTATCGGTGCCATCAGCATCAAGGTGCAGGAGCCGGTGTTCGAGTCGCAGACAAAGACGAAGTTGGGTTCCAAGGACGTGGGTCCGGAAGGTCCGACGGTGCGGAATTTCATTATGGATTTCGTGACGAAGGAGCTGGACAATTACCTGTACCGTAATCCGGATACGGCGGAATTACTGTTGAAAAAAATCGTGGAGACGGAAAAGGAGCGGAAGGCGATGTCCGGGGTGCAGAAGATTGCCCGCGAGCGTGCCAAGCAGGTGAGCCTGCACAACCGGAAGTTGCGCGATTGCCGGGTGCATTTCAATACCAATCACGAACGGAAAACGGAGTCGTCCATTTTTATCACCGAGGGGGATTCCGCCAGCGGTTCCATTACGAAATCCAGGGACGTGAACACGCAGGCGGTGTTCAGTCTGCGGGGAAAACCTTTGAACTCGTACGGTCTGACGAAAAAGGTGGTGTATGAAAACGAGGAATTCAATTTGTTGCAGGCGGCGTTGAATATCGAGGACGGTCTGGAGGATTTGCGTTACAACAATGTCATTATCGCGACGGATGCCGATGTGGACGGTATGCACATCCGTCTGCTGCTGCTGACTTTCTTTTTGCAGTTTTTCCCGGATTTGGTGCGTTCCGGGCACGTGTATATCTTGCAGACCCCGTTGTTCCGGGTTCGGAACAAGAAGGAAACCCGGTATTGCTATACGGATGCGGAGCGGGAGAATGCGATTCAGAAACTGGGACCGAAGCCGGAGATTACCCGTTTCAAGGGGTTGGGAGAGATTTCTCCGAGTGAGTTCGAGCATTTCATCGGAAAGGATATCCGGCTGGAACCGGTGCGGATTTCCAAAGGCGATTCCATTGACGAGGTGTTGAGTTATTATATGGGCAAGAATACGCCGGAACGGCAGGATTTCATCATTGACAATTTGTATATAGAGAAGGACGAGTTGCGGTAACGGATTAATGATTTACGATTTAGTGATTTTATGAGCGAGGATATAATAGAACTGGATATGAATCCGGAGGAGGAAGACGGTGCGCAGCGGGATGCCGTTGAGCATCAGGAACCGGACGTAACGGAGGAAATGGCTGAAGACGAGGAAGCCCCGGTGGTTGTGGACGATGACGGGGAGGAGAACGGGAGCATCCGTTCCATTCAGCATTTGGACGGAATGTATCAAAAGTGGTTCCTGGATTATGCTTCTTATGTGATTCTGGAGCGTGCGGTGCCGTATATCAACGATGGTCTGAAGCCCGTGCAACGTCGTATTTTGCATTCGATGCGCGAATTGGATGACGGGCGTTATAATAAGGTGGCGAACATTATCGGGAATACGATGAAGTATCATCCTCACGGGGATGCTTCTATCGGTGATGCTTTGGTGCAACTGGGACAGAAGGATTTGCTGATTGACTGCCAGGGAAACTGGGGGAATATCCTGACGGGGGATTCTGCCGCCGCTCCCCGTTATATCGAGGCTCGTCTGTCGAAGTTCGCCCTGGAGGTGGTGTTCAATCCCAAGACGACGAACTGGAAGCCTTCTTATGACGGTCGTAACCGGGAGCCTATCACGTTGCCCGTGAAGTTCCCGCTGCTGCTGGCGCAGGGAGTGGAAGGTATCGCAGTGGGATTGGCTTCCAAGATATTGCCTCACAATTTTATCGAATTGCTCGATGCGTGTATCGCTCATTTGAAGCACGAGGATTTTGTGCTGTATCCCGATTTCCCGACGGGGGGTATGATTGACGTGTCCAAATACAATGACGGTATGCGGGGAGGTGCGGTGAAAATCCGGGCGAGAATCGAGAAGGACAATAGCAACAAGGTATTAAAAATCACCGAAATACCTTTCGGAAGGACGACTTCCAGCCTGATAGACAGTATTATCAAGGCAAACGAGAAGGGCAAGATTAAAATCAAGAAGATTGACGACAATACGGCAGGCGGTGTGGAGATTTTGATTCAACTGGCTCCGGGGGTTTCTTCCGACAAGACAATCGACGCCCTGTATGCTTTTACGGATTGCGAGTTGTCCATTTCACCGAATTCCTGCATCATTGAGGACGAGAAGCCGAAGTTTGTGCCGGTTTCCGACATCCTGCGGCAATCGGCGGACGATACGGTCCGGCTGTTGAAAATGGAACTTGAAATCCGTTTGGGGGAATTGCAGGAGGAGTGGCATATTTCTTCTTTGGAAAAGATATTCATCGAACAGCAGATATACAAGGACAAGGAATACGAGCAGAGCAAGTCGGGCGAGGAGGCGATACCTCACGTCCGGAAGCGTTTGAAGCCTTTTGTCGGCGATTTCTTCCGGGAGGTTACGGATGAGGACATCCTGAGGCTTTTTGAAATCAAGATGAAGCGGATTTTCCGTTTTGACTCGGAAGAGGCGGACAAGAAGATTGAAGGACTGGAGCAGGAGATTGCCAAGGTCAAGCACGACATCGAGCACATCATTCCTTATTCGATTGCCTATTATGAACGGATTAAGGCGAAGTATGGCAAGGGAAGGGAGAGAAAGACGGAAATCCGGAATTTTGAAAATATCGAGGCTGCCAAGGTTGTGATTGCCAATGAGAAGTTGTATATCAACCGCGAGGAAGGGTTTATCGGTACCGCTTTGAAGAAAGACGAGTATATCTGCGATTGCTCGGATATGGACGAGGTGATTATCTTTAAGAAGGACGGTACTTATTATGTGACGAAGGTGGCGGACAAGATTTTCGTGGGGAAAGAGGTGTTGTATGTGAATGTGTTCAAGAAGAACGACAAACGCACGATTTACAACGTGGTTTACCGTGACGGCAAATACGGCACGTCGTTCGTGAAGCGTTTCAACGTGACGGGAGTGACCCGGGACAAGGTCTATAATCTGACTAAGGGGACTGCCGGTTCGAAGGTATGGCATTTCAGTGCCAACCCGAATGGCGAGGCGGAAGTGATCAAGGTGTGTCTGAAACCGAAGCCCAATTTGAAGAAGTTGGTTTTTGAATACGATTTTGCCGATTTGGCCATCAAAGGGCGTGATTCGATGGGAAATACCTTGTCGAAGAGCGACATCCACAAAATCAACGTGGTACAGAAAGGGGTTTCCACGTTGGGTGGCTGCAAGATTTGGCTGGATGAGGACGTATTCCGCTTGAATACGGACAACCGGGGCAGGTATCTGGGCGAATTCCAAGGAGAGGACCGCATATTGGTGGTGAATAAAAACGGTACTTATTATACGACCGACTTTGACCTGAACAATCATTACGAGGACGGCTATCTGGTTTTTGAAAAGTTTGACACTGAGAAGGTTTGGTCTGCGGTGTTCTTTGATGCGGAACAGAACTATTATTACCTGAAACGTTTCCGGTTTGAAGATTCCGTGAAGTTGAATTCCATTATCGGAGAAGCGGAGGGTTCGCAATTGGTATGTCTGAGCGGAGAACTTCATCCCCGTTTTGAGGTGGTGTTCGGTGGCAAGTACGAAGCCCGTCCGCCGGAAATCATTCTTGCGGAGGAATTTATCGGTGAGAAATCATATAAGGCACGGGGCAAGCGGATTACGACCTTTGAAGTAAAGGAAATCCGGGAGGCGGAGCCTGTGCAGGAAGAGTTGGAAAACAAGGAGATAAACACCGATGTGGAGTTTGAAATCACCAATCCGGAGGAAGTTATCGGGGAGGAGCAGATGAAACTGGATTTTGAGTAGGAGAAGGATATGAAGTATTTTCTGGTGGGGTATATGGCTTGCGGTAAGACGCATCGGGGACGGGTGATGGCGGAGGAACTGGGCATCCGGTTCATAGACTTGGATGCTTATATCGTCAACCGGGAATTTCGGACGATACCCCAGATTTTTGCCGACGAGGGAGAGCCGGGTTTCCGGAAGCTGGAAACCCGTTATTTGCAGGAGGTTTGCGAGTTGTATGAGGATTTTGTGCTTTCGACAGGCGGTGGGACGCCTTGTTTCAATGACAATATGGCCTATATGAACCGTCAGGGGCAGACCCTGTTTCTGAATACGAAACTGGAGGTCATTGTGGAACGCCTGATTCGGGGCAAGCGCAAGCGGCCTATGGTGAGTGGGCTGAATGACGAGGAAATCCGGGCATTTGTCTGTCGGCATTGGAAGGAGCGGTTGCCTTTTTATCAGCAGGCAAAAGAGGTGATTGTGGAATAATGTTATGAATAATTTTTTGGCTATGAGAATGAATAATTTATGGGTAGTTACTTTAATTTTATCGGTTATGATAGGTTGTGATTCAAAGAAAGAGAATAAGGTGCAGGCGCAGGATGCCCTGGAAAATATTTTTGCCCGGAAGAGCGTCCGTAAGTATTTGCCGGAACCTGTGGAAAAGGAGAAACTGGAAATGCTTTTGAAAGCCGGAATGGCGGCACCCAGCGGGAAGGATGTACGTCCCTGGGA
>CAYNXE010000027.1:0-5845 GCA_964400995.1 uncultured Odoribacter sp. | reverse complement strand
ATTTGCCGGACCATATCGGTTCTTTGTGCGTCATCCCCGTCGGCTATCCCGCTATGCCGCACAACCCGAAAAACAAGTGGGACGAAACCAAGGTGCATTATAACAAATGGTAAGACTTGGCTAAGGCGTAAAGTCTTCAAATACGAGAATGGGAGTATGAATTTCATATTCCCATTTTTTTTGCAGTCGTTTCAGAACTTATCCACCTTTTGTCCGTATAACATCTTATTCCATATTTTTTAACTCTATTCAAAGCCTTTTGCCTTGATTCTTTGTGGTTCGACAGGCATATAGAGTTAAAATCAATACATTGTTATGAGATTGAGACGGGTCATTATTTTCGGTTTGTGTAGTAGTCTGGTTTTTTCCTGCGAGGGGAAAAAAGGGCATTACCAGGAAATCGACAGGCCGGTACGCATTGCGAAAGTGGAGACGCTGGGGGCTATGCAACGGATGTATTCGGGAGTCGTGGGTGCGGAGGAGTATGGCAAACTGGCTTTTAACGTTTCCGGTCCGCTGGTGGAAATGAATGTGGATGCCGGGCAGCAAGTGAAGAAAGGGACGGTTATTGCTGCCGTAGATCCGTTGGATTATCGTTTGCGGTACGAAGCGAACAAGGCGGCGTTTATTACGGCGAAGTCGCAAATGGAACGAAACAGGAAGTTGTTGTCAATGCAGGCGATCTCCCGGCAGGATTATGAGATTGCGGAGGCGAATTTCGTAAAGGCGAAATCGGCTTATGAGACTTCGGAGAGTACGCTATCGGATACAAAGTTAAGGGCTCCTTTTGACGGTTTCGTGGAGCAGAAATACGTGGAGAATTATCAAAAGGTGCAGCCGGGTGAGGCTATTGTCAAATTGGTGAATCCGGACAAGTTGGAAGTCGGTTTCATTTTTCCCGAGACGAATGTTCGCCTGACCCGGGAAGCGATGCAGGTGGCGGTTGAGTTCGATACCTACCGGGGAAAATGGTTTGAAGCCAAGGTGAAGGAGTTTGTGGACGCTTCTCCTGGCGGAAGCGGCATTCCGGTGCGTTTGGCTATCACGGATACGGCGTTCAGACGGGATGTTTATCCTGTTTATCCGGGTTTTTCCTGCAAGGTGAAACTGAGCATCGGGAATCCTACCGGGGACGGATATTCGGTGCCTTTGAGCGCGGTATTCAAAGACCTGAAGACGAACGAGACTTCGGTGTGGCTGTATGACGATGCAAAAGGAATCGTGCATCGTCGGGCTGTCGTGGCGGAGCAGTTGTTCGGGAGCGACCAGGTGCAGATTACCTCCGGTTTGAAAGCGGGTGACGTGATTGTGGTCGCCGGAGCGAATTACATCACTCAGGGGCAAAAGGTCAGTGTTGTAAACCATTAAATGTCGAAACGTATGAATATCGTCAAATATTCATTGGATAATCCGAAGGTTATTTATTTCTTTTTGGCCGTTATGCTGATTGGAGGAGTGATTTCTTTCGGTTCTTTGGGGAAAAAGGAAGATTCGCCGTTTGTGATAAAAACAGCCGTGCTGATTACGCAATATCCGGGGGCTTCCCCGAAGGAGGTGGAGGAGTTGATTACCGAGCCCATTGAGCGGGAGATTCAGTCTATGCGCCGGGTTTATAAAATCAAATCGGAATCCTATTATGGAATGTCCAAGATTTCCGTTGAATTGTCGCCGGCGACTCCGCCCGGGGAGATGCCGCAGATGTGGGACGAATTGAGGCGAAAAGTGCTGAACGTGCAGTCGCAATTGCCTCAAGGCGCTTCTGCCATCAAGGTGTCGGATGATTTCGGGGATGTTTTCGGTATTTATTTTGCCTTGACGGCGGATGACGGCTTCAGTTATCACGATTTGAGGGAATGGGGGCAGCGGTTGAAAACGGACCTGGTGACCATAGAGGGGGTGCAGAAGGTGGCTTTGTTCGGAGAGCAGACCGAGGTGGTGAACGTGTTTATCTCTATGTCCAAACTGGCCAATTCGGGGATCAACCTGAATGCGGTGATGCAGACCATAAAATCGCAGAATTCGTTGATTAACACCGGAGAAAAAAAGGCGGGGAGCATCCAGTTGAAGGTGTTGGCGGAGGGGACTTACAAGAATCTGACGGACATCAGGAATCAGTTGATTTCCACCGAGGGCGGACAACAAATTCGTTTGGGGGATATTGCCATCGTGGAGAAAGGGTATCTGGAGCCGCCAAGTACCTTGATGCGGGTGAACGGGAAGAAAGCCATCGGGATAGGGGTATCCACGGCTTCCGATTATGACGTAGTGAAGGCGGGCAAATCGGTTAGGACGAAATTGGCTCAGATAGAACAGCAGATTCCGGTGGGCATTGAAATGGTGACGCTTTATCCAGAAGACCGGATTGCCCGTGAAGCCAATAACGGGTTTATTCTGAATTTGGTGGAATCCGTCGTGATTGTGATTTTTATCATCCTGCTCGTTATGGGAGCAAGAGCCGGTTTGTTGATAGGCAGTTCGTTGATATTTTGCATCGGGGGCACCTTGTTGATGATGCAGTTTATGGGGATAGGGCTGAACCGTACTTCGCTTGCCGCCTTTATCATTGCTATGGGAATGTTGGTGGACAATGCCATTGTGGTGACCGATAACGCCCAGGTTGCCATTCAGCGGGGAGTACGCCGGCGCCAGGCTTTGATTGACGGAGCGACGGCACCGCAGTGGGGATTGCTCGGAGCGACAATGATCGCGGTGTTTTCGTTTTTGCCTTTGTATCTGGCACAGTCTTCCGTAGCCGAAATGGTCAAGCCTTTGTTTGTCGTGCTGGCGGTTTCGTTGATATTGAGCTGGGTGCTTGCCTTGTCGCAGACGACCGTATTCGGAAATTTCATCCTGAAAGAGGGGAGTGGAGAAGGCGGTGATGAACCCTACGATAAGCCGTTTTATCACAAGTTCGGGAATTTTTTGCGTTTCCTGATTCGTTACAAGGTGGTTACTTTGCTTGTTATGGTCGGATTGTTTATGGTGTCGCTGGTGGTGATGGGGAGGTTGCCGCAGAATTTCTTTCCGAATATGGACAAGCCTTATTTCCGGGCGGATTGTTTTTTACCGGAAGGGTATAGTATCCGGCAGACCGAGAAGGATATGGGCGAGATTGAGGATTTTCTGATGAAACAGGAGGAAGTGGTGAATGTGTCCGGAACATACGGCAGTTCTCCTTTGCGTTATTATCTGGCGAGCACTTCTTTCGGACCGAAAGCCAATTTTGGAAATTTGTTGGTGGAAGTGAAAGATAAAAAGTACACGGTAGCCGTGGAAGCCCGTTTGAACGAGTATGTCCGGGAGAATTTTCCGAATGTTCTGATTCGTTCTTCCTTGTTTAAGTTGTCTCCGGCTGTTGAAGCCAACATTGAATTCGGTTTTATCGGAGACAATGTCGATACGCTGACCCAGCTGACGGAGAGGGCGATGAGCATTATGCGCAGGTGCGATATGGCTACCGATGTGAAAAATAGCTGGGGAAACAAGGTGCCGGTGTGGGAACCGGTTTATTCGCAGGAACGGGGACAACGCCTGGGGATTACCCGGCAGGCTGTCGCTTATGCCTTGAAGATTGCCACGAATGGCCTGACTTTGGGGGATTATCGGGAAAAGGATTTGTTTATGCCTATTTTGTTGAAAGAGGATAATATCGCCACTTCTGGCATAGACAATATGAGGACTTTGCCCGTTTTCTCGCAATCGGGATATGCCGTGCCTCTGGCGCAGGTGGTGGATAGTTTTGCCTTTAATTATAACTACAATGTCATTAAACGGTATAACCGGGAAAAGGTGATGATGGCACAATGCGATTCCAAAAGGGGAGCCAATACGATGTCTGCCTTTTCCCAGATAGACAAGGTATTGGAAGAAGAAATGGAACTTCCGCAAGGGTATCGGATGAAAGTGTTCGGCGAAGCCGAGAGTCAGGCGGAATCGAATGCCGCCATCGCCGCCAATTTGCCCTTGACTTTTATTTTGATGTTTGTTGTGCTGTTGTTGTTGTTCAGGACTTACCGGAAACCGATAATTATCTTGTTGATGGTGCCGTTGATTTTTATCGGAGTGGTATTCGGATTGGTTGTCACCGGCAAAATGCTCGATTTCTTTGCTTTGTTGGGGGTGCTGGGATTAATCGGTATGAATATCAAGAATGCCATTGTACTGGTGGACCAGATAGGCATAGAGGAGAAGAGAGGTTTACCCCGCATTGAGGCCATTATAGAAGCCACGAAGTCCAGGATTGTGCCGGTAAGTATGGCTTCCGGAACCACGATTCTGGGGATGCTGCCGTTGCTTTTTGATGCGATGTTCGGCGGTATGGCTGCTTGTATTATGGGCGGATTGCTAGTGGCGAGTTTGCTGACCATTTTTGTATTGCCTGTCACTTATGCCTTGTTGTTCAGGGTCAAGGATGAGAAAGTACGGGTGACGGACGAGGAATGATAAATGAATGGAATGATATGAAAAAAGCAGGTTTGACGATTGCTGTTATGCTTTGGGCGACAGGTGCGTTTGCCCAGGCATTGTCTGTCGGACAATACCGTTCCCGGGTATTGGATTATAACCAGGATATCCGGAAGTCGGAGCAGGTGGCGGAAGGCGTCTTGTATTCTCTGAAGGGTGTCAAGACCGGATTTTTTCCAAAATTGGATGCGTCCGGCAATTATTCTTATCAGATAGAGGATGTCGAATTTTTTTCCGGTACGGACTTGAAGCACGATAATTACGGAATAGAAGCGGGGTTGGTGCAGAATGTTTATTCCGGCAGTGCGGTGAGGAAGCAATACCACGTGGCTAAATTGCAGTATGCCATAGCCCGTCTGGCGGTAGAGCATACGGTTGACAATCTGGTTTATGCGGCCGATGTGACGTATTGGACGGTTGTTGCCAACAAGGATTTGCTGAACTTGTCGGAGCAGTATGTGCGTTTGGTGAATGAATTGTATCAGGTGGTCAATAAACGATTTGAGGAAGGCGCCATAAGCAAGACCGATTTGTTGATGGTGCAGAATCGTTTGAAGGAGGCCGAATTGCAGTTGAATACCGCTTCGACCAATTATCAGGTTGCAACGCAGTCTTTGAACATTATGATGGGGGAGAAGCCCGATGCCGAAGTGGTCTTGTCGGATTCGATACAGCAGGTTTTACGGACTCCCGGACAAACGGGACTGGAGGAGGTGTTGAAAAGGCGTGCCGATTATCAGGCGGCCGTTATGGATATGGAAGTAGCGAAAGTACAGACGGGGTTGGCTCGTTCCAAGTTTCTGCCACAGTTGGCGGTGGGGATAAAAGAAAGGTTCGGGACGACGATGATTAATATCGATGGGAAATCGAAATGGGCGACAACGGCATACGCCCAGGTGAGCATTCCGGTTTTTCATTGGGGGGAAATGCGACAGAACGTGAGGATGAGCAGGACGCAGGAAGAGATTCGGGAGTTGGAGAAAGATCAGTTGAAAGACCAGGTGAGCAAGGAGTTGAGCAATGCCTGGGTGAGCGTGACGGAGATTGCCAAGAGATTGGAAATCGTGTATTCTTCGCTGGATATAGCCAAGGACAATTTTGTATTGAATACGTTTAGTTATAATGAGGGGAAATTGCCGATTCTGGACGTTCTTTCGGCACAGGTGAGCTGGCTGCAGGCCTATACGAATGTCGTGTCGGTTAATTACCAGTACAAAGTCGCTTTGGCGGAATATGCAAGAGTATTGGGGAGTGGGCGTTGAACTCCCTGTGTCAAAGCAAGGCAATCTCTTCCGGAGTTAGACCGGTAGAGGTGGCAATGTCTTGCGCAGAAAGACCTAATTTTTTCAAATTGACGGCAATTTGTTGTTGGGTTTCAATT
>CAYNXE010000026.1:2140-16766 GCA_964400995.1 uncultured Odoribacter sp. | reverse complement strand
AATAGGGTTTTAATAAGCCTTTAATTGAGTTCATACAATGTATTTATCGCTTTTGATCCGAAGCAGCATCGGAATGACAGCATATCGGAACAAAAAATACCTCATTTCACCTGCGGGAAAAGATTCGTCCTGGCGGCTTCAAAGCGCAAATCACGGCTTCAAGTCAGGAAGGCATAAGATAAAGTCCGTCCAAAACGCCATGCGTTTGATAATATTCTTTAAATTTACCCCTCGAAAAACAAGGGATTGGATTAAAATCTGAAAAGACGTGGATTTTCTGAATGAACTGAATGAAAACCAGCAGGCTGCGGTGCAAAACACCGAAGGTCCCGCATTGGTCATCGCCGGAGCAGGCTCCGGGAAGACCCGCGTGCTGACCTACCGCATAGCCCAACTGTTGAGCCAGGGCGTACCCGCCTACAAGATACTGGCACTGACCTTTACCAACAAGGCTGCCAGCGAAATGCAGAAACGTATCTCCGGACTGGTCGGTTCGGAGATTGCCGCCAACCTGTGGATGGGCACGTTCCACTCCATTTTCGGCAAAATACTGCGCATCGAAGCGGAAAAAGTGGGCTATACCTCCAGCTACACCGTCTACGACACCCAGGATGCCAAGAACTTGATTAAAAACATCGTCAAGGAACTGAAACTGGACGACAACTACAAGCCCAACGTCGTCTTGGGTCGCATTTCCATGGCAAAGAACAACCTGATTGTCGCCCAAAGCTACATACAGTCGTCCCGGATTCTGACGGAAGACAAATCCGTGAAACGACCGCTGTTGGGCGAAGTCTACAAAATCTACCAGCAACGGTGTCGGAACAGCAACGTCATGGATTTCGACGACCTGCTGCTGCAAACCAACATCCTGTTTCGCGACTATCCGGACATCCTTGCCAAATACCAGCAAAAGTTCGACTACATTCTGGTGGACGAGTACCAGGACACCAATTATGCACAATACCTGATTATCAAGAAACTGGCGGAACGGCACCACAACATTTGCGTGGTGGGCGACGATGCGCAGAGCATCTATTCCTTCCGGGGCGCACGTATCGAAAACATCCTGAACTTCAAAAACGACTACCCGGAATACAAATTGTACAAACTGGAACAAAACTACCGTTCCACCACCACCATCGTGGATGCCGCCAACTGCATCATCAGCAAAAACAAGGAACAGATTCCGAAACGCACGTTCTCCCAAAACGAGGAAGGCGAAAAAATCAAAGTCCTCCGCGCCCTGTCCGACAAAGAAGAAGGCTTCCAGGTAGCCAACGAAATCTTCCGCCTGGCTAACTACGAACAACAGGATTACAGCGACTTCGCCGTCCTCTACCGGACCAACGCCCAGTCGCGCATCCTGGAAGAGGCGCTCCGAAAACGGAACATTCCTTACAAAATACATGGCGGACAATCGTTCTATCAACGCAAAGAAATCAAAGACCTGCTGGCCTATTTCCGGCTCGCCGTCAATTCCGACGACGAAGAAGCGTTCAGGCGAATCATCAACTATCCCCGACGCGGCATCGGTGATTCCACCGTGGAAAAAATCAGGGAAGTTGCCGCACACCACCAGGTAAGCATGTGGACCGTATTGTGCAACCTGGACAAAGTGACGGACTCCTTCAACGCCGGAACCATCGCCAAATTGCAGAAGTTCGGCGCTATGATAGCGCATTTCAAAGAACAGCTGACACAGGAAAACGCCTACGATGCCGCCACCATCATCGCCCGTTCGTCCGGCATCATCGACGACCTCTCCAACGACGATACGCCGGAAGGCATTTCCAGAAAAGAAAACATCCAGGAATTGCTGAACGCCATCAAGGAATTCAGCGAAACCGCCTACCAGGAAGGCAGAGACGACAAACTGCCCGCCTTTCTGGAAGGCGTCGCCCTGCTCACCGACCAGGACACCGAAAAAGAAGGGGACTGGAACAAGGTGACGCTTATGACGATTCATGCCGCCAAAGGATTGGAATTTGCCAACGTATTCATCACCGGTATGGAAGAAGAACTGTTCCCCGCCCAGCAATGCACATCGGCACCCTCCGCCCTCGAAGAGGAGCGTCGGCTCTTCTACGTGGCACTCACCCGGGCGGAGAAACGGGCATTCCTCTCCTTCTCCACCTCCCGGTACAAAAACGGACAAATCATGTATCCCCGTCCCTCCCGGTTCATCGATGAAATCGAACCCGAATTCCTGGACGGATACATTCCTTTGCGAAACGCTCCCTCCACGTTCAAGCTGAAAAACATACCTCCCGCCGGCAACGTGAAAAGGCCACCCGTCGCACTGAATTCCGCAACCAGGACAGACATTCCGGAACTGGACCGTTCCCGGTTGCAACCCATCGACGCAAACCGGGTCGTTCCGGACATGATTATCTTCCACCCCACTTTCGGCACGGGAAAAGTCATCAGCATCGAAGGCCTGGGCGTCCAGAAAAAGGCGAAAGTCCTGTTCAAAGAAGGCGGAAGCAGAATACTATTGTTAAAATTTGCAAAATTATTCGCACAACAAGATTAAATGTCATCCGGGGAACAACTAAAAAACGTATATTTGTCCCGTAAATCCAAGGTTCATAAACTTATTCGCATTTTCGGTAAGAACCTTCATATTATTTGCATAAAGGTCGGTTTAATCCGATGTTCCGACATCAGGATGCACACCTTGACACATTAAAATCCTGAAAAATTGCAGATTACCTGCGGAAACAAAACCATCATCCATAATGGAAGAATTTGAATACAACACCCAAAAGAAAAAATTGTTGCTCCCGGAATACGGACGGAACATCCAGAAAATGGTCGACTACCTGCTGACCATTGAAAACCGGGAAGAAAGAACCAGAGCCGCCAAAACCGTCATCGACGTCATGGGCAACCTCTATCCCCACCTCCGGGACGTTCCCGATTTCAGGCACAAGCTGTGGGACCACCTAGCCATCATGTCCGGATTCAAATTGGACATCGACACCCCCTATCCGCTTCCGTCCGTGGATAAACTGCAAGAAAGACCCAAAAAACTGCCATACAACACAACCCGCATCAAATACAGGCACTACGGGAAACTGGTGGAAAAGCTCATCGAAGAAATTCGGCAGCAAGAAGACCCCGAACAAAAAAGAGCGTTGATCGTCCTGACCGCCAACCACATGAAAAAGTCGTTCCTGACCTGGAACAAAGACAGCGTTGAGGACGAACAGATATACAACGACATCAACACGCTATTCGGCAGCACCTTGATACTCCCCGAAGGCATGACCCTTTCCAATCCCAAAGAACTGTTGCAAAAGAAAAGCAAACCCAGTTCCAACAAGCCGGCAAACAACAAAAACTACCAGAAGAACAACCTCAACAAAGGCAACAACCGGCCGTACTATAAAAAGCAAAACAACCCCAACAACGGAAACTAATCGAAGATGCGGGCGGTAACCATTTTCGGCAGTAATTCGGGCGACAGGCAGGCGCTCATCACGCAGGCTATCCGAAAGCTATCCGAAACGGGGCGAATCATCTCCGGTTCATCGTTTTACGAAACGGAACCCTGGGGATTTGAATGCCAGGAGAACTTTTTGAACCAAATCACCGTCTTTGAAACCGCCTTGTCGCCGGAAGCCTTTCTGCAAACCTGTCTCGACACCGAAAAGCAACTGGGACGCATCCGCACCACGGACGGCCCGCGCTACTCGTCCCGTCCCATAGACATCGACCTGCTGTTTTGCGACTCCCGGATACTGAACACCCCCGCATTGACCCTGCCGCATCCCCGGATGTGCGAACGCAATTTCGTACTGGTGCCCCTCGCCGAAATTATGCCCGATTTTGTTCATCCCGTTCTGGGAAAAAGCATCGCCACGCTCCTGGAAGAATCTCCGGACCGGCTGCAAGTAAAAAAAATCTGACACCCGAAAACACACCCTTTACGGCAAACGCTGAATATCCGCCCCGATGGCGTTCAACTTCTCGTCAATCCGTTCATACCCCCGGTCTATCTGGTCAATGTTGTGTATCGAACTGACACCCTGTGCGGAAAGCGCCGCAATCAGCAAGGCGATACCGGCACGAATATCCGGAGTCGTCATCTTCGTCGCCCTAAGCTGCGCCTCGTGATTCTGCCCGATAACCGTCGCCCGGTGAGGGTCGCAAAGAATAATCTTAGCACCCATATCTATCAGCTTGTCCACAAAAAACAAACGGCTTTCAAACATCTTCTGGTGAATCAGAACGCTCCCTTTCGCCTGGGTAGCCACCACCAGAAAAACACTCAGCAAATCGGGCGTCAATCCCGGCCAGGGCGCATCCGCCACCGTCAATATCGAACCGTCGATAAAATCCTCAATCATATAATGTTCCTGCCGGGGAATATAAAGATCGTCCCCCCTTTCCTCCACCCGGATGCCCAGTCGCCGGAAAGCATCGGGAATAATGCCCAGCTGACGCAAATTCACATCCTTGATGGTAATCTCGGAACGGGTCATCGCCGCCAGTCCGACGTAACTCCCCACCTCAACCATATCCGGCAAACAACGATGCGTACACCCTTTCAGCTCCTTCACCCCCTCAATGGTCAGCAAATTGGAAGCAATGCCGGAAATACGCGCTCCCATCGAATTCAACATCAGGCACAACTGCTGAATATAAGGCTCGCAAGCGGCATTGTAAATCGTAGTCACGCCCTCCGCCAGAACGGCAGCCATGATAATATTGGCGGTACCCGTGACGGAAGCCTCGTCCAGCAACATATAGCACCCTTTCAGCTTCTCCGCGGAAGCACGGAAATACCCCTCCGGAGCGTTATAGTCAAAAGTAGCCCCCAGTTTTTCAAACCCCAAGAAATGGGTATCCAGCCGACGGCGCCCGATTTTGTCGCCACCCGGCTTGGGAATAACGCCGCAGCCGTAAACCGCCAACAAAGGCCCCAGAATCATGATAGACCCCCGCAGGCTGACCGCCTTCTTATAAAAATCCTCCGTTTCAAAATAAGCGAAATCGATGTGGGACGCCTGAAAGACAAATTCGCCATGAGCCGGATGCTCCACCTGAACCCCCATGCCCTCGAGAAGCTCAATCAACTTAAGCACGTCAAGAATTTCCGGCACATTGGTAATAGTCACTTTCTCCTGAGTGAGCAGGCAGGCGCAAATCACCTGCAACGCCTCGTTTTTAGCCCCTTGGGGAACCAGTTCCCCTTTCAGTCGTTTGCCTCCTGTAATAACGAATCTCGCCATAGTCTTTCCATTTATTGAAACAGAGTTTGTCGCAACTACCCACGACACTTATTTTCTGTCTCAAAGGTATGAAAAAAAAGCAAACCCGCATCCACTCCGCCTGCCATTCATGAAACAAAACAAATCCCCCGAATGGTTAAAATTGTTAAAATCATTGTAAACCATTCTGCCATAAGATAAATCATTATATTTGCAACCGAAAAAATAAAAGCATAAAATGCTATTATCGTGCTGAATATGAAAGAGTTTTAATAAAGCATCCTGACAAGAATTATTCATTTATCGACAACATACTATTGACATGAGAAAACTGATTTGTGCGATACTGTTCGCATCGTATGGATTTTGGGCTTCCGCACAGGAAAGCAAAGAAGAGTTACTGACATTACGCCTGGAGGCACGGCTGGACTACCAGCGCAACCGGATGGACGGCGAAACCATGAAAGGCAACACGGGATTCGAGGGCAAATTCCTCAACATCCGCGCCGACGGCAAAATCACCGACAAGTTGTCATACTCCTGGCGGCAACGGCTGAACAAGCAACACAACGACCACTCCTTTTTCGATGCGACAGACTGGATATACCTCAACTACAACATCGGCAAATGGGCGATTGCCGGCGGTAAACAAGTGGTAAACATCGGAGGCTGGGAATACGACCGCGCCCCCATCGACCTCTACGAATGCTCGGTGTTCTGGAACAACGTCCCCTGCTACGCCATCGGCGCATCGGTCGGCTACCGGCTTTCGTCTTCCGACCAACTGACGGTGCAATTTTGCGAAAGTCCCTTTTTCACCTCGGAAAACCGCGACATGTACGCCTACAACCTGATGTGGCAAGGCTCGCATGACTGGTTCGACGCACTGTATTCCGTAAACCTCATCGAAAGCACGCCGGGACATTACATCAACTACATCGCCTTGGGCAACAAATTCTCTTTCAGCAAATTCGTCCTGGAACTCGACCTGATGAACCGGGCTTCCGACCACCAGACGTTCCTGTTCAAGGATGCCTCCGTCATGGGCGAACTGGCGTATGCCCCCTGCCCCAAATGGAACATCCACGGCAAAATGACCTACGACGTGAACAAGACCAACAATGCCGACGCCTGCGTATTGCCGAACACGGAACTGACCATGGCGGGAGGCGGATTTGAATTTTACCCCCTGACCAAAAAGAACCACACCCTGCGCATCCATGCCAACCTCTATTACGCCTGGGGCAAAAACACCAACCCGGACAATGTCATGCAAAACAAATCGCTGCTATTCGACATCGGCGTAAAATGGAACATGAACCTGCTGTCCATCAAACACAAATAACCTACAATCATTCCAATCAGACTAAAAATATACGACAATGAAAACTTCCCGGTTCAATATCATGCGCTACATCCCGACAGGCATTCCCTGTCTGGTCATCGTATTCGCCCTTTTCTACTACATCGGTTCCATCATGGGCGTACCCCAGATGCTGAACACCATCATGCACACCGCCCACGACCTGCTGCTGAACACAGTGTTCTACCTCATGGGCATCTGCGTCATCACGGGTGCCATCGGACGGTTGTTTGTGGAATTTGGCGTGGTGAAACTATTGGAGCGAATCCTGCGCCCCCTGATGAAGCCGCTGTTCAACCTTCCGGGCGTTGCCGCACTGGGCGCCGTCATGACTTTCCTGAGCGACAACCCGGCAATCATCTCCCTCTCACAGGACAAACGTTTCAGCAGCTATTTCAAAAAGTTCCAGTACATTTCACTGACCAACTTCGGTACGGCATTCGGTATGGGCTTGCTGGTCATCGTGTTCATGGTGGGACAAGGCTACTTCCTGGCTCCGGTCATCGGATTCGTGGGGGCTTTCTGCGGATGTATCGTATCGACCCGACTGATGCAACGCTTCATCATCAAGGCTTATCCGAATTTCAAGGACGAACCGGCAACTGAAGAAACCTTCTCAAAAGAAGAGGAAGAAGCCGTGGAATCAAAATCGCTCTTCATCCGGATTCTCAACTCCCTGCTGGACGGCGGACGCACCGGCGTGGACGTGGGCATCGCCATCATTCCGGGCGTGCTTATCATCTCAACGCTAGTGATGATTCTGACATTCGGCGCATCGGCGAGCGGAGCATACACGGGAGCCGCCTATGAAGGCGTGGAACTGCTTCCGCACCTTGCCCAGAAAATCAACGTGGTATTTGAATTCCTGTTCGGATTCCAAGACCCGCACCTGATTGCCTTCCCGATTACCGCCCTCGGCGCCGTGGGTGCGGCATTGAGCCTCGTGCCCAACTTCATCACGCAAGGCTGGATCGACGGCAACGCCATCGCCGTATTCACGGCAATCGGCATGTGCTGGAGCGGCTATCTGAGTACACATACCGCCATGCTCGACTCGCTGGGCTACCGGGAACTGACCCCGAAAGCCATCTGGGCGCACACCATCGGCGGACTGGTCGCCGCCATCGTGGCGCATCTCCTATTCATGCTGGTCAGCCTTTAACAAGCCAACGGAAAGATAAATACCATTTATATTGTCTTAACGAAATTATATTCCTATATTTGTAAAAATTGAACCGAAATCCAACCGTTGTCTTATGAGAAGTTTCTTGAAATACACGTTAGCGACTATCGTCGGCATGGTGCTAGTCCATGTGCTCCTGTTCTCCATTTTCATAGGTTTTATCGGGGCCATCGCCGCCATGTCCGACAAAAGCGTTGACGTGAAAGACAACAGCCTGCTGGTAATCCGGCTGGAAAACGAGATACTGGACAGGGCAACGGAAAATCCCCTGGACAACATCGACTTCCTGACCATGAAGTCCAACCCCAAACTGGGTTTGAACAAAATTCTCGAATCCATCGACAAGGCTGCCGAAGACCCACGAATCACAGGCATCTACCTCGACTTGACGGACATTCGGGGATATTACGGGGCATTGGCAACCACGCAGGAAATCAGAAATGCGCTGGAACGGTTCAAAGAAAGCGGAAAATTCATTTACAGCTATTCCAATTTAGGCTACTCGCAAAAAGGATATTACCTGGCGACCGTGGCGGACAAAATCTTTGTCAATCCGGAAACCCCGCTCCTGCTGTCGGGCATGAGCAGCACCGTATCCTTCTACAAGGAAACGTTGGACAAATTAGGAATACAGGCGGAAGTGGTCAAAGTCGGCAAATTCAAATCGGCGGTGGAACCCTTTGTCTCCACCGAAATGAGCGAAGCCAACCGCGAACAGGTGAAAAAATACCTGGACTCCTCCTGGGGTTCCGTTGTCCGGGCAATTGCCGAAAGCCGCAACATTCCGGTAGCTTCCATCAACGACCTGACCAACCGTTTCGACATCTATACCACCGGACAATTCAAAGACTGGGGCTATTTTGACAGCACCGTCTACGAAGACCAGATGATCGGCATCCTGAAAGAAAAATGCGACTTGCTCCCCACGCAAAAGCTGAACCAAGTGGCACTGACCGACTATCAACACGTTCCTCTCCCCTTCCCCAAAGGATTCGCAAAAGACAAAATAGCCGTCATCTACGCACAGGGGGAAATCGGCATGGAACAGTCCGCCGACGCCATCGGTCCGGAACTGGCAAAGACGATTCGCAAGGCACGTGAGGACAAGAACGTCAAAGCCATCGTCCTGCGGGTGAACTCCCCAGGCGGAAGCGCATTGACCTCCGACATCATCTGGCGGGAAACCGACCTGGCACGACAAGCCAAACCGCTCATCGTATCCATGGGCAACGTGGCGGCTTCAGGCGGATATTACATCTCCTGCGCCGCCGACACCATCGTAGCGGAACCGACCACCCTGACCGGCTCCATCGGCATCTTCGGACTGTTTTTCAGCGGAGAAGAACTCATCAAGGACAAAATCGGTATCCGGACAAACACGGTCAACACCAACGAACACAGCGACTTCGGAGGCAGTTACCCGTTGCCGATACCCATCAGCTCCCGTCCCCTGACGCTCTACGAAAGAAACGTATTGCAAAACTACGTCAACCAGGGATACGACACCTTCCTAAGCCGGGTCATGGCAGGACGCGGATTGTCCCGCACCGAACTGGACGCCATCGCGCAAGGACGGGTATGGACCGGCGAAGATGCCCGGAACATCGGACTGGTGGACGTATTGGGAGGACTTGAAGATGCCGTGCGGATAGCAGCAGAAAAGGCAGGCATCGAGAAATACAACATAGCCGAATATCCCGCACTCAAAAATCCCATAGAAGCCTTTTTCACGGACCTGACAGGCAATATGAAAGCCCGGATGACAAAAGAAGAGCTGGGTGCGCTCTACCCCGCCTGGCAACAACTGAAAAATGCGACCCGTCATCAGGGACTTCTGGCGCGGATACCTTACGACCTCGTTTTTAACTAACACTTTACGGCCATGACATTCACAAAAGTCTTACTGTTGCCGCTAAGCATCATTTACGGAAGCATCATTGACATCAGGAACTTCCTTTTCCACATGGGCATCCTGAAATCCCGCACGTTCAGCATACCCGTCATCTGTGTCGGCAACATCACGGTGGGAGGCACCGGCAAAACCCCGCACACCGAGTTACTCATAGCCGAATTGAAAAAGAAATTCAAGGTGGCCTGCCTGAGCAGGGGATACAAACGGAAAACCACCGGATTCATCCTTGCCGACGCCCATTCGACCGTCCGACAAATCGGAGACGAACCCCTGCAAATCAAAAACAAATTCCCCGACATCATCGTGGCGTGCGACGCCAACAGGACACGGGGCATAGAAAAACTGCTGCACCTGAATCCCGCCCCAGAAGTCATCATCCTCGACGATGCCTTCCAGCATCGCTACGTACAGGCGGACAAAAACATCGTACTGGTGGATTACAACCGCCCCGTACACGAAGACTGCATACTGCCCGCCGGACGCTTGCGGGAACACGCCTCCGCATTGAAACGTGCCGACTACATCGTCGTCACCAAATGTCCGCACAACCTGCAACCCATTGAACGCCGCATCCTGTCCAAATACCTGAAGATAAAACCTTACCAGCAATTGTTCTTCACCACATTGGAATACAGGGGCATCCGGGGACTCTACAACCAGACCGTACACGTCGAACCCGACCAAAACACCGACATCCTGTGCATCACAGGCATCGCACAGCCGGCACCGTACGTCGAACACCTAAAGACATACTCCCCCCGTGTGACCGAATTGCACTTCCCCGACCATCATCATTTCACCAAAAAAGACATTCAACTCATCGAAAAAACCTTCGGTGAAATCAAAAACGAAAAAAAATACATCTTCACGACCGAAAAAGACGCCATGCGCCTGAGGACAAGCGAACTGCCCAAGGAATTAAAGCACCGGACGTTCTACATCCCGGTGGTACCCGCATTTCTGACAAGTGAAAACACATTGCTAAACGAAATATCGGAATATGTACGAAAAAATCAAAAATAGCGCAAAATACATTTCACGTTTCCTAGAAGGCGAAAAATACGCCACAGGCATCATACTGGGCACAGGCTTGGGCGAACTGGGAGAGTCCATTGCGGTAAAACACGTCATCCCCTATGCCGCCATTCCGAATTTCCCCGTATCCACGGTACAAGGCCACAAAGGCAACCTGCTGCTCGGCAAATTCGGCAACAAAAACGTCATCGCCATGCAAGGGCGCTTCCACTATTACGAAGGCTATCCCATGCAGGAAGTCACCTTCCCGGTAAGAGTGCTCCATGAAATCGGCATCAAGCAACTGCTCGTCTCCAATGCAGCCGGAGGAGTAAACACCTCGTTCCGTGTCGGAGACCTGATGATCATCACCGACCACATCAACCTCTTCCCCGAACACCCGCTAAGGGGCAGAAACCTCGACGAACTGGGACCACGTTTCCCGGGTATGACCGATGCCTACAGCCCGCGCATCATCCAAATTGCCGAAAAATGCGCAGAAAAACTGAACATACCGCTCCGCCACGGAGTATATGCCGGATTGCAAGGACCCTCATTTGAGACGCCCGCCGAATACAACTGGATTCGCGTCATCGGAGGCGACGCCGTAGGCATGTCCACAGTTCCGGAAATCATCGTAGCCCGCCACATGGGCATGGAATGCTTCGGCATGTCGGTCATCACCAACAGCACCGCTTCCCCCGAATTAATCCAAACCGACCACACGGAAGTCCAGAACATCGGCAACACGGCACAACCCCGCATGACCGCCCTCTTCCGCGAAATCATCGCCAATCTTTAAGTAGCTGAAAAAAAATCTGACAAGAGGAAAATCATTCTATTCCTCCTGTCAGTTCTTTCTCTAACGGTCAAGCAATAAAGCAGTAAGCGTTTCCTTGGTTTTTGCATCCGAAGGGCGTGACATATTTGCATCAATTATTTTTCCTTCCCGGTCTATCAATATAAAACGGGGAATCAGCGAAATCTTATAATCATTTGCAAAAGAATCTCCTCTGCCTGCCCTCAATTGGATACCCTCCAAACCCTCCTTTTCCATTTTGGCTCGCCAGGCAGCCTCATCCGCATCGATAGAAATACTTACAAAACAAATAGCCTTATCCTTAAACTCCTCTTTCAATTTATGAAACAACGGGAGTTCTCGGCAACACGGCCCACACCAGGTTGCCCAGACATCGATATAAACATAATTACCCAACCATTCAGATAAATCCCTCCGCTGTCCTTCCCTATCCGAAAGGGAAAAGCAGGGAGCCTTTCTACCTTTCTCCAAACGGGAATATTGTTCATACGACCTGAAGAATGCCGTTTTTTGTTTCTCATTCTTGACCCTCTCCTGATAAAGGGGTAAAAACTCTTCCACGCCTTCTGCTCCGAAATACCTGATGTATTCGGACATACTATCGTCAACTAAATAACCCGCCAGTTCTTCCTCCTTGATGTTATTGCATATATAATCCAATTCATACCGCAACTTGTCCAAAGGTTTACCTGTTTCAGATTCCTTCCTTTCCCCCAGTAATTGGATGCCATCCCTGAAAAACTTGCGATATTCCCAGAACTCATCAGCCGAAGGATCCTCTTGAAGCAGTTCCGCTACCTTCCGGTAATACTTTTCGCCGGGAGAAAAACTCTTCAGACGTAACAATCTGGTATGATAAAGAGGGTAATTCAATAATGAATGGCAAGCCACATAATAGAGACGTTTACGCTCTGATTTTTTAAAATCCGCAGGCAAAGGCAAGGAATCAAGATGAGATTGCAACCTACCGGGAAGCAAAGCCCAGTCCTTCAGAAATTCTTCTTCCCCTTTTTCATATTCCAGATTCCGGTTCTTCAAAAACGGACTATTCAAATATATATTAATCGCCTTAGCCGCTCCGGCAAATTCCATTTCTTGTCCGGTCAGCCGAGTAACCTCCTGCTGTTGTCCCGGTACAAGATAAAACGAATAAACGCCACGCGGACCATATAAAGCGGCATATCCGGGAGCCAGAGAATCCGGAACAGTAATCCATCCTACGCCCGACTCATCCAATTTCACCTTATAAGCCTGTTCCCGAAAGCGAATCCGAATCTCCTCTTGCCCGAAAGTGGCGTCGAAACGGACTTTTACCTGGGAAAAGGCTTGTGCTTCCCACAAAAAACAGCAGGAAAGCACAAAACCTATTTTCAAACTTCTACGCATCTCAATATTTCGGATAATTATATGCCATATCCAAGATTTCCCCGAAACCTTCAAACACTTTTTCCGAAGTAACATCAATCATTCCGTTCACCTCATTGATATAGTACATATAAATTTTCCCTTCTTTTTTACTTTCGTTGTAAGTGGAAAGAATCAGCACTTTATTGTTGTAGGGATGACTCGTAATAAAACGATCGATACAGGGCTTGAATATCTTCATTCCCGTTATTTTCTCATCCGCCTTAGCCAAAGTGTAAAGTTTTTCTCCGGCGTTTGTTCCTTCGTAATCATAACGGTAGATATCCCGGTCGGTAGCATATAAAAAGACGGGGCCTAGCGCACCTACTGCAAAATATTTTGCATCCTCCAGTTCCGGACAATTGTCCGCCGAGTATTTCCCCTTAGCGATATTGGGCTTTACGTCAAAATTAAAAGCACACAATGTCATTTTTTTCGTATCCCAATCCTCGAATAATCCATATTCGTAATTACGGTATCCGTGTTCCATATAGCGAAGACTGGCATGCATATTTCCCCAATCGAAAGGTTGCTCTTCTGTTGCCGTTGCCAATTCTCTCAAAATCCACGTATTCTGCTCAACTCCCAGAAACCGTCCGCCGATTTCATCATAAAGAATACCCGAATAATAATCGAACCATGTCGGAGCATAAGGCGATGCCTTATAAGTCATTCCGTTTTCCAGAATCGGTTCAGTATAAGTGGTAAAACCATAAGCACCGATTGAATTGTATATATAAAAACGACCGTTTGACACGACAGCCTCATACCCCAGCCTTCCCGGACTATAGTAGTAGTGCCAGAAAATATAACTTTCCGGCTTCCAGGACGACAGGTCTCGCACCAGCGTTGACACATCAAATGTTTTCTGCATAGTGACAGCCGACAAGCGGACTCCGCCCTTATCCGTAAACACTATCACATCTTGATATCTTCCAATATTGAAATAGGCTCTGATGACCACACCACGTCCCTCCAAAGGTTCTCCATTGGCGGTCTCGTACACATTGTGCAAAATCTCGTCATTTTCCACCCGATTGGAGAAATAGGGACTCATAATCAAATCGAAATCCGTCTTGCCTTCTTTTTCCTGTAAAACCATCCAGCCTTCAGTAATGGCTCCTTGCACCGTCAAGTAAATTTGCTTGTAGGTCTTCACTTCCGTTTTCTTATCGGTCGCAGTTAACAGCAACGTATAAGAACCGGGAGTTTCAAGCACTTCGTGTGTCAGATGCTTGCCATTGCCAATCTCTTTTTGTGCCCAGGTTCCAGCAACGTCGTTGGACCAGATCCGCCAACTGAATTCATAGTCGCTTTCCGGAACACCATCCAAATCCACATCTGCCGTGAGTTCCAACGTCTTGAATTGAGTCACATATAGCGTATCTTGCATTTTTATGGCAACATCGGGTAAATCCGTGTAGTCATAATTCCCCTGATCATCATAGCAGGCTGCCAGATTTAGCATAAGAGAAAGGAGAAAAAATAAATATATGAGCTTTTTCATAGTGCTATTCTTTTATCATTGATTATCCATTTAGAAGGTTACCACCAAACCGTTTTCATCGAGCATCGGTTCTCCCGGGTGCGCCTTGTTGTATTCATATAAAGCATTTATCATTATACTCCTGTAGTAAATGCTTTCTGAAGCACTCCACTGATCATAGTCGGTGCCAATTCCCAGGGTCTGGATGACAAATTGATGCTTTAT